>CAMDSG010000040.1 GCA_945907055.1 Bifidobacterium breve
CGAATAGGGCGACTGTCGTAACTACGTATCTACGAAGTTTCATTCTCTAGACCTCCGGAGGGGATTTGGCTATGCCTAACCCTAGGGTCTAGCGAGAGAGAATCATGTGACCCTTAGGCCCAAGAGAATCACAGAGATAAAGAAGATGAGAGCAGCGATCACTGTGAGGCGGTCGAGGTTGCGCTCAACGACGGTGCTCCCAGCCATCGAACCCCCGAGCTGGCCCCCGCCGAACATGTCAGAGAGTCCGCCACCGCGACCAGCGTGGAGGAGGATCAAAAGGATGAGCGTGAGCGCGGTGGCTACGCATACAACGAGAATTATTGAGGTAAGCACATTTCTCCCTTAGCGGACGGGCGTGAAACTACCACGCAGAATGCTCGGATCGGCTAGTCCTGACTGAAAAACACTGCGTACTGAGCCTCGAAGCACCAGTTGCTCGCTGCAGCACTAACCAATTGGTCTCGGCAAGCCCTAATTAGCCAAATCTCACAATTCGGGCGAAATCATCTGGGTCCAGTGAAGCCCCGCCAACTAGCGCTCCATCGATATCAGCGCAGGCCATCAGTTCGCCAATATTTCCGGGCTTCACACTTCCACCGTACTGGATGCGCAGGCTCTGAGCCGCGGTGACTCCGGCGATCTCCTCAACCTGCTTGCGGATGAACGCACACATCGCTTGAGCGTCATCAGTGCTTGCGGTCCGCCCGGTGCCAATAGCCCATATGGGTTCATAGGCAACAACGAGGGTTGCAATATTGCCTTTCGAGACCCCGGCCAATCCCGCGCTGATCTGCGCGGCCACCTTCGCCTCGGCACCACCAGCATCTCGTTCCGCAAGCGTCTCCCCTACGCAGAGTATTGGCACCATCGCGAACTTAAGTACAGCCTTAACCTTGAGGTTCACTGTCTCATCGGTCTCGCCGAAAATTTCTCTTCGCTCGGAGTGCCCCACGATTACGTACTTGACATTGAGTTTGGCGAGCATCCCTGGGCTTACCTCCCCTGTGAAAGCACCACTATCTTCATGGAAACAATTCTGAGCACCAAGGGCCATAGGGATTCGATCGGCGTCGAGCATCGTCTGTAAGGATCGGAGGTCAGTAAAGGGCGGGCAGATCACGACCTCAACATGCTCGTAATCAGTCTTATCCAACTGGTACGAAAGCTTCTGAGTTACTTGTATTGCTTGGTAGTGATCGTGATTCATCTTCCAATTACCAGCGATAATTGGCATGCGGGCGTTCTGGCTCGAACTCATTGTAGGGGTCTCCCTTTTCGAAGTGCGGCAAGCCCAGGAAGGTCGCCTAACTCGAGGAACTCTAGTGAGGCACCTCCACCTGTGCTCATGTGATCGATCCGATCATCTAGATGCATTGCTCTAACTGCAGCAGCGCTATCTCCCCCACCAACGACGGTGAACCCGGCGCACTCTGCAACAGCCTCGGCAACAGTGATGGTTCCCCCTGCAAATGGGGCAACCTCAAAGACGCCCATAGGGCCATTCCAAAGGATTGTTCGCGCCTCGCCGATTTGATCTGCGAATAGTGCTGCGGTCTCAGGTCCAATATCAAGGCCTTTCCAGTCATCGGGAATCGCATTGGCCTTGACGACGGCTGCTTCAGCGTCCTCAGAAATCTCCTTAGCAATAACGATGTCTACGGGAACATCAACGCGCCCAGTTGCTAGGAGTTCGCTGCATGCACTGATGAAATCGACCTCGAGTAGCGAGTCCCCTACTGAATAGCCTTTTGCTGCGAGGAATGTAAACGCCATTGCACCGCCGACAAGTATGCGATCACATTTGGAGAGTAACGCCTTAATGATTCCTAGCTTGTCGGATACCTTCGATCCACCGAGCACCGCGATGAACGGCTTGGCGGGCTGACCAAGTAGCCCGCCCAGGGTCTCAACCTCGCTGCGGAGAAGGAGACCAGCAGCTGATAGAAGAAGCAGAGGCGGTCCGACAATTGAACCGTGCGAACGATGAGAGGCACCAAATGCGTCGTTGACATAGAGGTCGAATGGAGCCACAAGGTTCGATACGAACGCTGGACTATTGGCCTCTTCACCTGCATCAAAACGCAGGTTCTCGAGCATCATCACCTCGCCTCCGCTGAGCGAGGCAATCATTGAGTCTGCCCCCGAACCAAATATTTGATCTGAGAGTTCAATCTCCGCGCCGAGTAGTTCTGAGAGCCGCAGCGCAACGGGGGCGAGCGAGAACTTTGAATCAATTACGCCCTTTGGTCGCCCTAGGTGGGCAGCAATTACTACTGAGGCTCCTTGATTGCGCAACCAATCAATGGTTGGGATTGCCGAGGTAAGCCGCAGATCGTCAGCAACCACACCATCAGCTATAGGTGCGTTGAGTTCGCAGCGAACGAGAACCCTTGCACCCTTGATGGATGGAAGATCCTCAAGGAGAGGCAAATCAATTGGCATCTATCAACCGATGAAGCGGACCAGGTCAACAAGGCGGTTTGAGTAACCCCACTCGTTGTCGTACCAGCCAAGTACCTTCACTAGATTTCCATTCGCCGATGTATCGACCGCTGAGAAAATACATGAGGATGCGTTCCCAACAATATCGGCCGAGACAAGAGGCTCTTCGCTGTACTGGAGCACTCCCCGGAAGGCTGGATTAGCAGCCGCTGCAGCAAAAGCTGCATTGATCTCTTCAGGTGATGCTCCCTTGCGCAACTCAACAGTCAGGTCTGTAATAGAGCCTGTCGGTGTAGGAACTCGCAGAGCCATACCGTCGAGGCGACCCTTTAACTGCGGAAGCACCAGCCCGATCGCGCGTGCTGCGCCGGTGCTGCTTGGAATGATCGAGAGTGCCGCTGCTCGCATACGTCGGAGATCAGGCTTTCCTGAACGCGAGGTAGCAGCGAGATCCTGGAGTGACTGATCAGAGGTATAGGCATGAACAGTTGTCATGAACCCCTTCTCGATCCCGTAGGTATCGTCGAGCACCTTTGCGAGCGGCGCGAGACAGTTCGTCGTGCAGGAAGCGTTGGAGATAACTGTGTGCAGCGCAGCGTCATAAGCGTCGTCATTTACTCCCATGCAGATCGTTACATCAGCATCGTTAGAGGGGGCGGAGATGATGACTCGTTTTGCTCCACCCGCGATGTGCCCTGCCGCTCCATCTCTCGCAGTGAACACACCGGTTGATTCAATTACAACATCTACGCCCTCATCGCCCCAAGGCACATCTGCTGGATTCTTGGACTCGAGCTTTTTGATGTTTACACCGTCAATGGAGAATCCATTAGAGGAGACGGCCACGGCGTTAGCGAGCATTCCGCCGACAGAATCGTGCTTGAGAAGGAAGGCTGCAGTCTCGCTGTCACCGAATGGGTCGTTGACCGCTACGAGCTCAATCCCAGACTCAGCACCGCGTGCGAGAATCGCGCGAGTGAAAGAACGACCGATGCGCCCAAAACCATTGATGCCGACCCGTACCGTCATTTGATGCTCCTATTTCGAGGTTGATTGATACTCATTGCAGTCTTATCTAATGCTGTGGCGTCATTATCTACGCCACGAGGGTCAGGCTGTCGGATTCAAGGCCCGATGATCCAAATTTATTGCCGAAACCAAGGACGAAATCTATGCCGGATTATTTTGAGGACCGATTTTGGAACTATTCCTTGAGCCGATCTCGGTGCCGCACAGTGGCGGAGTACCCCAGCCCCTCAAGTATCCCAACGAACTCCTCAGAGACAGCAACGCTGCGGTGCCTACCCCCGGTGCAGCCGAATGCCACAGAGAGGTATGACTTACCTTCACTCTCATATGCAGGGAGCGTAAGGGAGAAGAGATCCGTTACTGACTCCAAATATTTTAGGGTTACAGGCTGGTTGAGTACGTAGTCTTTAACTGCTAGATCAGTTCCGTCTAAGGGTCGCAAATCCTCTACCCAATGGGGGTTGGGGATGAAGCGAACATCAAAGACCAGGTCGACGTCGACTGGAAGTCCATGTTTATATCCGAAGGAGACTACTGAGATCTGGAGTGTTCCAGGCCTGTGCTCACCTAGACAGACATCGTGCACTCGGTCGCGCAGTTCATGCACATTCAAACTCGAGGTATCGAGCACAACATCGGCTCGACCCTTGAGGTTCTCTAAAAGAGACCGCTCCCTTGCTATTCCGTCGACGACTCGCTCACTATCCGCTAGCGGATGTCGACGCCTTGTTGCTTCGTAACGGCGAACCAATACATCATCGGCTGCGTCCAAGAAGATGACGCGTGTCTGGGCACCAGTTGCCTCCAAGTCGGAGAGTGCATCTATCAAATCCTCGACGAAGAGACCAGATCGCACATCGACGACGAGTACATATTTGTTGACACGTTCACCGCTGCGTGCAAGGTCAGCGACTTTGCCAATCAGTGCTGGTGGGAGATTGTCAATTACAAAGTAACCGAGATCCTCCAATGCGTCGGCAGCGGTGGAGCGCCCGGCACCGGACATTCCTGTGAGCACGGTCACCTCGAGGGGTGAGCTCTGCGGGGTCATGGTTCTAACAATGGCAGGTCTGGAGTGTCATTGGGTTGTTCTTCCGCAATATCACCCTCCTCAAACTGCAGATCGTTTGAAAGAGCTGCGCCATGAAGTGCACGGTACAGAGCCTCCCCGGCGGATTCTGGGAGCCAGCCCAACCCGGTAAGCGTCTCTTCGCTCTGCTCCCTTAGGCGCTTTACCGACCCGAACTCTTTGAGCAGACGCTTCCTTCTCACCGGCCCCAACCCTGGCACTTCGTCGAGGACCGAGGTAGTCATACGTTTGTCTCGACGCGACCTGTGGAAAGTAATTGCGAATCTATGCGCCTCATCCCTTACTTGCTGGAGGAGATAGAGCGCCTCCGAGTTGCGGTTGATCTCAATCGGCTCACTCTGGCCGGGGACATAAACCTCTTCAAATCGTTTAGCGAGGCCCACTACGGGAATGTGCGAAAGCCCAAGTCTCTGCAGCACATCGACCGCCACGCTTAGCTGCCCCTTCCCTCCATCAACAACAACGAGTTGCGGTGGGTAACCAAAACGCTTGCCTGCCTGAGCACCCTCATCCCTGTCGCGTAGATAAGCAGTAAACCTGCGGGTGAGTACTTCATCCATCGATGCGAAGTCATCCTGCCCTAGCGAGTGTTTCATCGCAAAGCGTCGATACTCAGAGCGTTTAGGGAGCCCATCCTCTAGAACAGTCATTGACGCAACAATCTCCGTGCCCTGAAGGTTGGAGATATCGAAACACTCGATGCGTAATGGCGCCTCTGGGAGTCCGAGTGCGTGCTGCAGTTCGTTTAAGGACCTAGCTCGTGCATTGTGATCGCTCGATCGTTTCAAACGGTGGCGAGCAAAGGCATCCACCGCGTTGCGCTCCACGGTCTCGGCGAGCACTTTCTTTGGACCACGCTTAGCGACTCGCACTACAGAGCGCTTACCTCGCACAGAGGAGAGCAGTTCTTCGATGCTCGCCTGATCTGCAGGTAGGACCGGCACCAATACCTCCGGAGGCACGTCATCGGCGGCGGCCCCCGCATAGAGAAGCTGGAGTACCCGCGCAATAAATGCTTCGGGCCCTAGGTCCTCGACCTTGTCTACGATCAAACCGCGTCGACCGATGACGCGACCGCGACGCACGTGAAATACCTGCACCGATGCCTCCAATGCATCATCAACAAGTGCGATCACGTCAAGGTCTTCATCTCTCTCCCCGACCATCACCTGGCGCTCTAAAACGCGTTCAATCGATCCAAGCTGATCGCGAAGTCGACCAGCCTTCTCGTACTCCATTGCCTCAGAAGCAGCGCTCATCTCCGCCGTTAGACGCTCTACGACGTTCTCCGTATTGCCCGCTAGGAATGAAGAGAGCTCTGCTACCAGCGAGTCGTAATCCTCCTTAGTTACTGCATCGACGCAGGGAGCCACACACTGCCCCAAGTCCGCATAGAGGCACGCTCGCCCTAACCGTTCATGCCGCTTATATTTTGCTGCGGTGCAAGTTCGAATTGGGAACGTCTTCAGGAGCAAGTCGAGTGTCTCGCGTATAGCCCACGCATGCGCATAAGGGCCGAAATATCGCACACCGGGTTTCTTGGCGCCTCTCATAACCATTGCTCTAGGCCACTGTTCGCCGATTGTTACAGCGAGAAATGGATATGACTTGTCATCCTTAAGGTCGATGTTGAAACGAGGTTGGAAGCGTTTGATCAAATTAAATTCAAGGAAGAGCGCCTCTACCTCATTACGTACTTCTATCCACTCAACTGAGGTCGCCGCCTCGATCATTGAGCGGGTGCGGTGATGGAGGGTCTCGGGCCTTGCGAAATAGGAACCGACCCGGTTTCTTAAATTCTTGGCCTTACCTACGTAGATAACCCGACCGTCTAGGTCCTTAAATTGATAGGAGCCTGGCGAATCTGGGATGGTTGATGGGGCCGGGCGATCAAGCATTCTCATAGTCTCGCGGCTCAGCCCTTATAAATGTCACATAAGGCGGTTACACTCTTGGTAGGCCGGCCTGGTAATCCGGTCATACATATGGATTCCGGGGCCTACAACCCCGCGGAGGGCGACCAGGCTGTCCCCGCAGGCCAATTCCGGAGACCAGAGCCAAGCCCCAGAAGGGCATTAGATGCTTCGAATTCAGACTCCCCTACCTGACCGCTACACAACTGCGTCTGCAGAGGAATTAGCCAATTGGATCTCCGAGGCAAAGGGGATTCTTGGTTCCCGTCTATTGATCCTCGGTCATCACTATCAGCGCGACGAGGTCATCAAGTGGGCAGATGCTCGTGGCGACTCCTTCCTCCTTGCACAGATTGCTCAAGAGAGCGTCGCAACCGAGATCATCTTCTGTGGAGTCCATTTCATGGCCGAATCAGCGGATGTGCTCACAGGCGATCACCAGAATGTGATCCTCCCTGATTTGAATGCTGGCTGCTCAATGGCAGACATGGCCGACATAGATCAAGTCGAGGAGGCATGGGACTCTTTATCCGAGGTGATCGAGATTGAGAATCTCATTCCGATTACATATATGAACTCCTCTGCAGCAATCAAAGCCTTTGTAGGTCGAAATGGCGGAGCTGTATGCACCTCTTCAAATGCTCGAGCGGTTCTTGAATGGGCATTGAAGCAGGGCTCACGAGTCCTCTTCTTCCCCGATCAGCACCTAGGTAGAAATACTGGATTCGAGATGGGATTTAAAGAAGAACAAATGCTCCTTTGGGACCCTCGCAAGGAACTCGGCGGATTAACCGCAGCGGAGATAGAGCAATCCACGCTCCTGCTCTGGCGTGGTTGGTGCTCAGTGCACCAGCGCTTTACGCCTGCTCATGTTGAGAAATTTAGGGCTGATCACCCGAATGGTGAGGTCATTGTGCATCCTGAATGCTCACATGATGTAGTCGAGGTCGCAGACAGAGTTGGCTCAACTGAGCGGATTCTCAATTGGGTACAGAGTGCACCTCCCGGCTCAGCAATTGGGATCGGTACAGAGATTCACATGGTGCAGAGGCTCGCTGCAGAGAACCCTGACAAGACAATCGTCTCTTTAGATCCTCTTGTGTGCCCATGCTCGACAATGTTTCGAATCGATGCTCCACATCTTGCTTGGTGCTTAGAGTCGATAATCGCTGGTGATCCCGTCAATCGCATCTCTGTCGATCCGAGCGTAAGCGAGTGGGCTCGTGTCGCTCTACAGCGGATGCTCGACATTACGTAGCGAGATCTAGGGCACTAAATTAGATACGTAATGCCTGCAGCACTAGTAGGCGCGGGAACTCAGAGGCCTCCGCGTACTCGGGAGCCTTCGAGAGGAACCCAGCTGGTGGCGCAGGTTCAAGCATTCGATCCAAGACCAAACCGTTCTCTGCCATGGTATTCACGTACCGACTAAGCGGGCGATGAACAAAGGGAAGAATTACCCCTGGCTCCATCTGTTCATTTGTGATGCTCTCCGTGAGGTAAGCCCCGACACGCCAGTACTGCTCGCCGAGAATATGGTCATCAATCCAACCGCTTCCAGGCGCCTGGAGCAGAGGGTGATTGAGCATAAAGAGAAAACGGCCACCCACTCGAAGAACGCGAGAGACCTCGGCTAGAGCTGAGTCGGGGTCTTCAAGATGCTCGAATACTAAGCACGCGATTGCAGCATCGAAGGCGCCATCGGCGAATGGAAGAGCCGCAGCATCACCCTGCGAATACACCGGACCACCACCGCGCTTTCTCGCCTCGAGAGTCTGCGCCGGAATTGGGTCCAGCCCGACTACACGAGCTCCTACAGAGGCGGCACGACGAGCGAGTTGCCCCTCACCACACCCGATATCCAAGACGCGGTCATATCCAGCTAGAGACTCAGCCACAATGGGGAGAATCTGCTCTTCGTACTCTGGATCGGCACCGTCGGTAAAACCCTCCTGCCACCAGGCAGCGTGCTCGGACCAAGCCGAGTATTGATCGCTCAAAGTCTCACTCTTATCTCTGCGCCAGCAGAACCGGCTCCAAATACTTGCCCGTCCATGAACCCTTGATCTTCACAACATCCTCCGGGGTTCCCTCTGCGATTAGAAGGCCACCCCCGTCGCCGCCTTCTGGGCCGAGGTCAACAATCCAGTCAGCACACTTAATCACATCGAGATTGTGCTCAATAACCAGAACGGTGTTCCCTCCATCAACAAGGCGTTGGAGCACCCCCAACAAGCGACGAACATCCTCAAAATGGAGGCCAGTAGTCGGCTCGTCGAGGATGTAGATAGTTCGTCCAGTGGAGCGCTTGCCTAACTCCGTTGAGAGCTTCACTCGCTGCGCCTCTCCTCCGCTGAGCGTAGGAGCAGGCTGGCCAAGGCGTACATAACCGAGACCAACATCAACAAGGGTCTGCAATTGGCGCGCAATTGTTGGTTGATTCTGGAAAAACTCCAGTGCTTCCTCAGCAGGGAGATCCAACACCTCAGCGATGTTCTTCCCCTTGAAGGTCACCTCTAACGTATCTCTGTTGTAGCGCGCTCCTTTGCAGATTTCACAAGGAACGTAAACGTCCGGAAGAAAATGCATCTCAATCTTTATCGTGCCATCGCCTGCGCAGGACTCACAGCGACCACCTTTTACATTGAAAGAGAATCGTCCTTGTTGGTAACCGCGAATCTTTGCCTCTGGAGTCCCTGAAAAAAGCGTGCGAATCTTGTCGAAAACTTTTGTGTAGGTGGCCGGGTTTGATCTAGGTGTTCGCCCAATTGGAGATTGATCAATGGTAATCACCTTGTCGAGGTGCTCTATGCCGGTGACGCTCTTGTGCTTGCCAGGAACTGTGCGTGATTTATATACAGTCTGCATTAAGACATTATTCAAGATGTCATTAACAAGAGTGCTCTTTCCACTCCCGCTCACTCCGGTGACTGCAACAAAACAGGCGAGTGGGAACCCAACGTCGATTCCACGCAGGTTGTGCTCTTTAGCTCCGATTACTCGTAACCAGTTCTCGCTCGTTGGCCTACGTTTCTTGGGGACCTCTATCCTGCGTGCACCCGAGAGGTACTGCCCTGTAATTGATCTCGGCTCAGATAGGAGATCCTCCAAAGATCCAGAGACGACAACCTCTCCGCCATGCTCCCCTGCGCCAGGGCCGATGTCGACGATGTGATCGGCGACTCGAATCGTCTCCTCATCGTGCTCGACAACAAGGACCGTATTCCCGAGATCTCGGAGCCTCACCATCGTGTCGATTAGGCGCTGGTTGTCTCTTTGATGAAGCCCTATGGATGGCTCGTCTAAAACATAGAGCACCCCAACTAAGCCGCTACCGATCTGAGATGCAAGCCTGATGCGCTGCGCCTCGCCGCCCGCCAATGAACCGGCAGAGCGATTCAAGCTCAGGTAGTCAAGGCCAACATCGAGTAGAAACTGAAGCCGATCGTTCACCTCTTTTAAGACGCGATCCGCAATGATTCGATCGCGCGCTGAGAAAACGATGCTGCGGAAGAAAGCGGCTACGTCTCTAATACTTAGATTTCCAACCTCTGAGATGCTGCGTCCATCTACCTTCACAGCGAGAGAAGATGGACGGAGTCGCTGACCTAGGCAGGCGGGGCAAGGCACCTCGCGCATGTAGCCCTCGATCTGCTCGCGCAGGCGATCGCTATCAGCGTCGGTGTGTCGCCTTTCTAGCCACGGAATAACGCCTTCGTATCCTGAGCGGTACTCACGTTTACGCCCGTAGCGATTCTTGTATTTCACAAGCACTTGTGAATCGCCAGATCCGTATAGAACAATCTTTCGTTTTGCAGGGCTCAGTTTCTTCCATGGCGTATCAACTGAGAATGAGTGTTCCTCGCCTACTGCTATTAACAGCCTTGTAAAGAACTCGCCTCTAAAACCAGACCAAGGAGCGATTGCCCCCTCCTGAATTGAGAGATCTTCGTCGCGAATAACGAGTTCCGGGTCCACTTCGTAGCGAGTCCCGAGACCGTCGCATTTCTCACATGCTCCATAAGGCGAATTAAACGAGAAATTGCGCGGGGCTAACTCATCGAACGAAACGCCGCAGTAGTTACAGGCGAGGTGCTCTGAGAAGGTCAAAGCCTCTGAAGCCTCCTCGCCCTCCGCTGGAACAATCTCGATCTCTGCAACGCCCTCTGCGAGCCTGAGCGCTGTCTCTAACGAATCGGTTAAACGGCGCTCAATGCCTTCTCGCTTCACAAGGCGATCGACTACGACGTCGATCGTATGTTGCTCATATCGCGCCAGTCTCTCTTTTGATCGGTCAGCTAACTCAACGACCTCACCATCAATACGCGCACGAGTAAATCCTTGTTGCTCGAGGTCAGCGAGGAGCCCTTCGTACTCGCCTTTGCGGCCACGTACCACTGGCGCGAGAACTTGGAAGCGAGTCCCCTCGGGGAGTTCGAGTATCCGATCAACGATCTGCTGCGGAGTTTGGCGAGTAATGACACGCCCGCAATCTGGGCAATGAGGGACGCCTACGCGTGCAAAAAGTAACCTCAGATAGTCGTAGATCTCCGTGATTGTTCCAACGGTGGATCGCGGATTCCGAGATGAAGATTTTTGATCGATCGAGATCGCTGGCGAGAGCCCCTCGATGAAATCAACATCGGGCTTATCCATCTGGCCGAGGAATTGGCGCGCGTACGACGAGAGAGACTCTACGTATCGCCGCTGGCCCTCTGCATAGATTGTGTCGAAGGCGAGCGAAGATTTGCCAGACCCCGAGAGCCCTGTGATGACTACAAGTCGGTCACGAGGTAAGTCAATATCGATACCACGCAGGTTGTGCTCACGCGCACCTCGTACCGAGATAATGTCGGGTTCACCCTTAGGAGCAGCTTTGACTCGCTCCACTGCGACCGTTTTGACCGGAGGCTTGTTCTCCGGGGCAACCTTCAATGCTGTCTTCGTTGGCTGAGACTTCGGAGTCGCTACCGTCTTAGCACCGGCCGGTGCCTTCGCCTTCGAGGTGGTTCCAGACCGCTTCTTCGGCGCCTCCCCAGCGACTGCAGACTTAGGTTTGCGGGGCGGCTGGGGCACTCGGGAATCGTACCTATTCCGAGAGGCGAGATCGTGATCGCCGCCCTTGAAGAGGCAGTTCTGACCCGCGAGAGAACCCGCAAATCGAAGGTCGCTCTACCCTGACGCTCGAATCTCTCGCTTGAGTTCGTTTACTTCATCGCGAATCCGTGCCGCCTCTTCGAATCGGAGGTCTTTAGCGGCCTGGTGCATCTCCTCTTGAAGTTGTGCAACGAGTCTTCCCAGTTCCTCTGGGGCGACACCAGCAAGATCAGCGAAGATTGCCGA
>CAMDSG010000041.1 GCA_945907055.1 Bifidobacterium breve
TAGAGCGCTTTTTTGTAGTCTCCGGCACATAGTGCCAGTCGTCGAGGAGCCGAAACCGAAACGATGGGGGAGAAGATGAATGTAGAAGGTTATAACGAGTCCACTTGCAGGCAGTGTGGAACGATGGTCCGCGACGGGATGGAGTGCGACACTTGTGAGGAAAACAAGGAATGGGAGCTGAAAAGGCAAAGCCCAGGATGGCAGATAGTCATACTCAAAAGAAAAATTGCCGAACACGAAAAACAATTCAGGTGGTTGTCCATCATCATCTCGCTGCTGCTTCTAATGCGTTTTGTCATTTGGCTTGCAGCATGATCCCCATAATGATCCGCTCAGTAACCCGTAGAGCGTTTTGTTTGTAGGCTCCGGCACTGAGTGGCAGCGATGGGGGAGAAGGTAACTCGATGAGACCGATAGCGTGCGACGAGTGTGGCGAGATGATCAAGCCGACGGATCTTGTCTGCAACAACTGCGGAACGGACATCGAAGACTCAAAATGTAATTATTGCGAAGAGTCGCTAGATGAATACGACGAGAGTTTGGATCGAGGCAAGGAGTTATTTTTGTGTTACAGCTGCTACCTAAGTGCTGCCAATGAAACGGGAGACACCGATTGGGCAGAAAGCCTTGAGCGCGACCGTGATTTGTATCTCGCCATCAAGAGTTCCGGAGATACCGATACGGCATAAAGCCTTAGTCGTGAATGAACTGCGAGGGTTCGCGATAGCAAGACGGCCTGTACGCCGGATTCTGTCCAAGCGTTTGCACGCCTGGGGCGACCATCCATCTCGGTCGACTGTTACCAGCCAACTCTTGCGGTCTACCCGGGATTATGAACCGAGGTTCGTCGGGCGAGCAGCCCTCTCCCTGTATGACCTTGCTCCTGGTGGGGTTTGCCTAGCCGCTCGGGTCGCCCCGAGCGCTGGTGCGCTCTTACCGCACCGTTGCACCCTTACCTGTTCGAGGTTGCCCCCGTCATCGGCGGTTTAATCTCTGTGGCACTTTCCTGCGGGTTCCCCCGACTGGGTGTTACCCAGCACCTTGCTCTATGGAGTCCGGACGTTCCTCGGTCGGATCTAAGTCCGCACGCGGCCGCCCGGCCGTCTTGCTATCGCGAGTTTCCATCTTCGCACCTATCGCTGCGCCAAGTAAACCGCAGGCCCCTGCAACTATTAGGTAAGCCAGAAAAGAGAGGGCGACCTCGCCGCCGGAGTGCTCGCCTGTTGAGGTTCCAAAGGCTTTTCTCACGACCCATATACATGCATATAGGAGCGACCAGAGGACAAAAGATCCTGCCCCGGCTACTAGTCCGTTACTAAACGGCGCGCCTTTTGACTCCTTTGCCGAGACGAACCCGGCAGCCGTGAAAGCAATAATTGCGACGAGAAATACCCATACACCGAGTGAATCTGGCTCCACTCCAGCACGCTCAAGTATCAGCACCAAGGCTGCTAGCGGTATGAGAATCCCGGTACCTACAAGGATTCCACGCCCGAAGGCCTCTTTCTTTAGTAACTGCATGCCCCCACGGTATCGGCCCCGAGCGCTCTTGGCTGCCTGTTCTCCGAAGAGTTTTGATGACAGACTTCTGAGATTCCCAAATTTCCCCTTAGGTCGCGCAGATTTGGGGCCGAACAATCTCTCGTAGGAATAGTTATTAGAGAAATAGATACCTGGGGGTCAAGAGATCATGAGTATTTCAATGCGACGAGTAGTAATAGCAACCAAGCCCGAGTCGAGCTGGTGGCTCGATGCCGAGTGCCGCGGGGTAGACCCAGAGGTATTCCATCCTGACCCCGAGATTGAGGGCTCAGATGCTGAGGCCAAAGCAATCTGTCAGGGATGTGTGGCCCAAGAGCCGTGCCTTGAGTATGCCCTCGCAGTGCGTGAGAAGCAGGGTATATGGGGCGGGCTTACAGAGATTGAGCGTCGCCGTATGGTGCGGCGCCGTCGACGTGCCGCTCAGCGCGTATAACGCCCGGTAGGCTCGCTGGTATGCGAGCCAATAGTGAAGTGTTTAGACCGCTCTCCCGAGTCTTGGGATGCGAACTAACTGGTGACCTTGAATCTGTTCCCTCGATTGACCTATCGGCGCGGCTCATATGAGTTTTGTATGGGCTGATGCGTTAGGGCCATTGCTACATCGAGAAGACCTTGACCCCGAGGTACTAACTCAGGCCATGGAGACGATCCTCGCCGGCAACGCCACCGATGCACAGATTGCTGCACTCGCTGTACTTCTGCGAGCCAAGGGAGAGACCCCTGAGGAGATCGCTGCACTAGTTGGCACAATGCTTAGGTTTACAACGCCAGTTGACCTTGACCCCGAGGGAGCGGACGGTGTCATGGTCGATACATGTGGAACCGGTGGCGACCGTTCCCATACTTATAACGTCTCAACGCTCGCAGCGCTTGTAGTAGCAGGGGCTGGTGTGAAGGTTGCAAAACACGGCAACCGCGCTGCGTCATCGGCCTGTGGATCTGCTGATCTCCTTGAAGAACTAGGTGTCACTCTTGATCTTGGGCCAGAAGGAGTCTCGCGTTGCGTGCGAGAAGCAGGTATTGGCTTCTTCTTTGCACCTCGTTATCACCCCGCTCTTAGATTCGCTGCCGCCCCGCGGCGCGAACTTGGAATCCCAACAACATTTAACTTCCTAGGGCCGCTCGCAAACCCTGCACGCGTGAAGCGCCAAGTTGTAGGTGTCTCTGACCCTGCGATGGCGAACCGAATTGTGCGTGGGTTAGCTGCTCTGGGCGCAAAGCACGCGATGGTTTTCTTTGGGCACGACGGACTCGACGAACTCACCACCACTGATGTCGCGACCGTTCACCAATACCGCAATGGCGAGCACACAACCTTTCGCCTTGACCCAACTGAGTTTGGGGTAGCGCGTTCGACGCATGATCAACTCGTTGGCGGCGATCCGGCGCATAACGCAGATATGTCTCGCAGAGTCCTTGCGGGAGAGTCCGGTGCGGTGCGCGACATCGTTGTACTTAATGCAGCGGCAGCGCTTGTAGTTGCAGATTTAGTCACTGATATCCCTGAAGGATTAGTCGTTGCAGCAGCGAGTATCGATAGCGGCGCAGCGGCAACGGCCCTCAGTCGGCTCATCTCAATAAGTACAGAGGCCGCGGCTGGAGAGTCTGCATAGTGGCTCGCGGTCTGCAATGCCCCGCGTGCGGAGAACGCCATCGTATTGATGGAGCTGCCCCTGGTAGCACCTTTAAGTGTGGGGGGTGCGCTCGGACTCTGCGGGTACCCGGTTCTCCCGTAACCTCGGTAGAGCATGGTGGAGCGAGTGCCCCATCTGCATCCATCTCAGCGCCGCCTGAGACTCAGCGTCAGCCCTCTGAGGGGTCTAATCGCATTCATCTACCGCCTTATGAGGGAGACCTTCCGTTGGCGGCTCGCATTGTTTCATGGGTAATCGCAGTTCCTGTTGCCGGATTTATCACGCTAAAAGTCGCAGTATTTATCCGACTGCTCTCAACCAATGACTTAATTGATTTGATCACTGGCTCCGGTGGCGGGCGTTACTTAAGAATGGTGATTTTCATTCCCTTGTGGGCGCTGTTTACTGCAGGTGTCGTGTCTCTTGTGCTTGAGGTTGGAGAACGTCTGTTGGCCAATTATGGGTCGAGTATTAGCTCCGCCAACCCTGAGCGCTCCGCCTCAACACGAGCGCGCAATCTCCCTAAAACCTCGCCCGACTCAACCGTCGCATCGCCAGCGCCCGACGAGAAGACGCGTGTGAATGCTGCGGTAGCGCCCGATCGAACGAACCGTGGTGGCGAGTCGGGTGGCGAGCCCCAGATCCCGCGTCGCATTCCCCCTCGCTAAGGAAGGCCAGCTCTCAAGAGTGGGAGTTTTGAGGGGCTTTCCGCTTACCGGATTCACGCTCCCCGGCTTCACGCTCTCTGGCTTTATAGGCGGGGAGCGGTCCCGAGCATGGCGTGGAGGCGCACCCAGTTGCATTTAGGAGTCGAACCTGACCCGCAGCGAGTTCATGCTCTAACCAACGTGCAACTACTAGTAGTTCGTCTATCTCCTCGCGTGCTGGAGGCTGCCCTAGCGGAAGGACCTGCACGGATGCTCTCTCGAGTCTCGGATCAAAATCGGCGAGACTTGGAGTGCTGCTAGTTACTAAATGCCCACCCTCGAATTCTCTTACGCCATCCTGGGTTGCAAATCGTAGGTTCCCTGAGGCCCTCAACCATTCGACGGAGCGAAGTCGACTAAGCGCTTTTGATAGCGCAGCAAGGCGATCTCTTTGCTGTATTGCCTCCTCAAATCGTTCTTGATCCGCGAAGGAGATCATTCGTGCTTCAATGGGCTCAAGTAGCGCAGAGTGGTCTGAAGACAGCGCAGTAACTGCGCGCTCAACAATGGCTCGGTAATCTTCCTCCGAAGTCTCCGCTCTGCAAGGGCATGCAGCAACCCCCAACTGCGCGGGCGAGCACGGCGTGTCAGGTGAGATCACAGCATTTCTCGAGATGCGTTGCGTGCATCGCCGCAACGGCACCGACGACTCAATTGCTTCCTTAATCTCAGTCGCAATCGCACGCGATCTAAAAGGCCCGAGGTAGACCGAGCCGTCAGGGGTTGCCTCAGCGACCACGACGAGACGCGCAAAACGCTCGGTGACTGTGAGCTTTACATATGCGTAGCGCCTCCACCCTCTACCGACGCGATTGTAGTGAGGGTCGTGGCGGCGAATGAGTCGGAGTTCGTGTATCTCTGCCTCTAACGGATCCGCGCAGACGATGTGGTCTATTCGCTCAAGTTCCTTTAACAGTTGTGGAACCTTAGATCGAGTATCGCCTCCGAAATATGATCGAACTCTTGAGCGCAGGTTTGTTGCTTTCCCTACGTAAAGCACCTCGTTCTTGCGGTTGCGAAATATATAAACACCGGGTTGCCTAGGCAATTTTGCAGTTAATTTCAGCTTCGAAGCCGATGGATGAGCACGAATCTTTGGAAGTTCTATGAGGTCGTCTAGCCCTAAGACGCCAAGAGTTGCTGCACGCTCAAGGAGCGAATGGAGTACCTCCGCAGTTGCTTGAGCATCTGCGAGCGCACGGTGATTAGGCGTCTCTTCTACGCGCAGGTGGCGCGCAAGCGTTCCGAGTTTCATATCAGGCACTTCATCGCGGAGTAAGCGCCGCGCTAACCCGAGAGTATCGACGCGCCTGTTTGGGAGGCGCTCTCGTCCGTCGGCAAGGAGCGCTGCATCTATGAACGAAGTATCGAAGCGCAGATTGTGCCCAACTATTACTGCTCCGCCAATGAACTCGAGAAGCGCTGGGATGACCTCATTGATAGGTGGTGCCGGGTAGACCATTGCCTCGGTGATTCCAGTCAGCACGGTTATGAAAGGAGGAATCGGCAAACCTGGGTTGATGAAAGTCTGAAACGTTGCGGTGCGCTCGCCTCCGCAGTAGCGCACTGCACCAATCTCGGTAATGGCGCAACTATCCGGCGATGTCCCCGTGGTCTCTAGGTCTAAGACGACAAAGGTGACCTCGGAGAGCGGGGTGCCGAGGTGGTCGAATGAGCGCTGCTGAGCAATGGGTAAGCGCGCAAGTGGATCACTCGTTGAGTGGCTCTCGATCTGCAGTCGGGGAGGAGGCTTCATCGAGATGCAGCATAGCGAACGTGTGTTCGTTGCGGGTGGAGGGTTGAGACCTCCCCAGAACGGCATTGTTTTGCCGCTAAGTAAACCCAGAACTGCAGCGAGTATCGGTAGTATCGCTTTCGTTATGACAACCACTAGATACAGATGCGACGGATGCGGAAATCTCACACGCTTTGATCTCGCGATTTCACGCCGAACTCGCGAGTTCCACCACTTCACTGTGGGCGGAGATCTAGAGATCGAGTCGATCGAGGTTGTTCAAGAGGAGATCGAGTCGGTTCAATGTCGTTGGTGTGGCGCTCAGGGCGATCGTATTCAGGTCCTCGCTCCCGAAGTTGCTGCTGAGGGAAGTCTGTAATCGATGCAGATTGATCCTCCGATCACCGCAAAGACCGAACCGTCGCTTCCTCATGTTCCAGAGCACTTGCTGGCTCCACTTCTCGACGTTGCAGGATGCTCTCTAGAGACGCTCATCAGCGATATGGAGATTCGCCGCAGCGCGGGCCAGGAGTTCTTGGAGAGTGACGCCGCTAAGAGTGCGCTTGCTGGTTGGAGTGTGGAGCGGGCGCTTGATCGAATTAATCAGGCTGACGCGCGGGGCGAACTTCCAACTTTGGTATCGGCACTATACGCACAGAGACCGACTGGTTGGGGCTATGGACTAGGAGCGGCCTGCGCTCTTGATCTAGCAGGCAGGCGAGCGATAGTTGAGGCTGTAGTAGCGCCCCAGGTTCGCGACGAGTCTGTAGATGAAGAGATTCGTGCAGCACTCGAACTAGCGGAGCAGGCTGAAGAGACAGCGCGTCGTGCTACCGCTGCTCGTGACGATTTTGAGCGTCGACTCCACGCTGCGGAGCATGCAAGTCGGGCTGATAAGGCCGAGGCGCTTCTGCGCGCAGCCGGCCCAGCCCGCGAGATCGAGGAGGCTCATGCGCGCATCGATGAACTCGCAACTGATTTAGCGGCTCTGGAGCGGCGGCTCGCTCAAGCAGATGGCGAGCGGGCAGTGGCTGTCGACCGAGCACGCGCAGCAGAGTTTGAGGTAGAGGGTATAAAGCGAGGTAGAGCGCCAGCACCTGAGCGCATTGCTCTCGCAGACGCAGCATCTTTAGCGCGTAGGTTGAGTGCACGCTTAGATGAACTAACAGCACCGGAGCTTGCGCCCAATCGTCCAACACGAGCCACCGAACAGTCTCAGACCCCAACTGCAGATCGTGCCTCAGACCGTGTCGGTGAACGCGGAGGACAGAAGGTATCCGGAGCGAGCATCGGCGAGGGGGGCGCGACTGCTCAACGCCCGGCACCGCGAATCCCTGTTGGGCTCCGTGCGGATACATCAGAGGGAGTAGATGCACTTCTGCGCACTCCAAGACTTGTTGTTGTGGTCGATGGAACCGATATCGCCTCACGAGCGTGGCCAGATGAGCGCGTTAGCGACCAGCGCGGACATTTAGTGGCTTCGCTTCGGTCGCTCCACTCGCGTTTTCGTTGCGACATCACCGTTGTATTTGCAGGCGACGACCTTGAGCCTCCCGGAAAGATCGGTCGACCTGGAGTTAGAGCCGTTTTCTCCGCAGTCGGCGAGCCTGTCGGAACCGCCATCGTGCGCGAGGTTTCATCGGTATCCGCCTCTCTGCCGGTGTTACTTATCTCCTCAGACGGCGTAGTAGCAGCGCAGGCCGAACGCGAGGGCGCAACAGTGGTTGCGGTCGACCCCTTCTTATCCGCACTGCGTTCGTAGTCCTAATTACCAGTTAGAGAAGCCCTTCAGTAGTTTGCGGTAGCAGTCCATATCAATATAGATTTATGCGATGCCTGTACGCCTAGTTCTCGCTAAACACGAAGTTCCCAACACGCTGCGCGCCATTGCTGAGCCAATGAGGTGGAGGATCATCAATTCCCTTACTCAAGAAATGCTCTGCGTATGCCACCTTGTCGACGATCTAGGTGCTTCACAGCCTTTGGTTAGTCATCACATCCGCGTCTTAAAAGACGCAGGGCTAATAATTGGAACGAGGGAGGGTCCGTGGACCTATTACTCACTGGCTCCAGGAGCCTTAGATCGCGTGGGCCACGAGATCGCCCGACTCGAGTCAGTTTCAGGTGTCTCTAAACGAACGAGGCGAGCATGCTGTTAAGACGGCGTTTAGCGGCTGAAGGAATTGGCACCGGCATGCTTGTTGCCGCAGTAATCGGCTCCGGGATCATGGCTCAGAGACTTAGTCCGGATGATGTTGGGCTTCAGTTGCTCGAGAACACGATCGCTACAGCGGGGGCGCTAGTAGCGATCATCCTCGCGTTCGGGCATGTATCAGGTGCACATCTCAACCCAGTAGTCACGATTGTTGACCGCATATTTGGTGGGCTTAAGTCTACAAAAGAAGCAGTTGGATACGTTATTGCACAGATCGTTGGGGGTGTGATCGGTGCGATCATCGCCAACCTGATGTTTGGGCTTGATGCAGTAAATCTCTCGACACATGTTCGCTCTGGTGGAGGCATTTGGCTAGGTGAGATTGTGGCGACATTCGGTCTTCTAATGATTGTCTTTGGTGTCGCTACATCGGGGCGGCACGTGATGGCACCCTTTGCTGTTGCCGGTTACATCACTGCCGCATACTTCGCTACATCGTCGACTTCTTTTGCGAACCCTGCAGTAACAATCGCCCGAACGCTCTCCGATTCATTCGCTGGAATTGCACCGGAGTCCGCACCAGGTTTTGTGATTGCGCAAATAGTCGGTGGAGCAGTTGGGGCGTTGGCAGTCTTCCTTGTATTTATGGATAGCCGGAAGGCGGAGTCAGAGGATGCCTGAAATGAATGTGCCTGAAGTTTTATTTGTCTGTGTCCATAATGCCGGGCGAAGCCAGATGGCAGCCGCTCTCTTAGCCCACCACGCAGGGGATCGGGTGCGGGTTCGATCGGCCGGCTCTGCTCCGGCTGATCAGATCAATCCGGCAGTCCGAAGCGTGATGGCAGAGATGGGGATTGATCTCGTCGATGCGGAGCCCAAGAAGCTCACCGAGGCAGCGGTTAAAGCCAGCGATGTTGTGATCACGATGGGGTGTGGCGATGCATGCCCAATCTTTCCGGGGAAGCGCTACCTCGATTGGGTCCTTGACGACCCCGCTGGACGCCCTCCCGAGGAGGTGCGACTGATTCGTGACGAGATTGACAGGCGCGTTCAGGCTTTGCTCTCTGAGATTGCCTGATTAGCAACGGTTTCTTGTGGGTCAGTAAGAGCGGCCCTCGGATGACTGTCACACCCCCCTGTAAGGGTGCTCTCTGGGCGGAGGAGATGGGCCAATAGGCCCTTAACCAGACCGGAGAGATTCATGAGTGATGAGACCACCAACGGGCGACCAGTAATTAGCGATGCATTAGATGGGCCAGTGGCTTACTTAGGGCCGCGATTGATTGAGGGTGGAGGCGATGCCGAGCGCGCTCGTTATCGACACCCTTCTAGATCAGGCGATGATCAAGCATTCAGTATCGACTGCGACGAGTGTGTAATGCAGCACACAGAAGTATGTGGAGACTGCGTTGTGTCGTTCGTGGTTAATAGAAGCCCAGGCGATGCTCTCGTCGTGGATGTCGCAGAGGCAAGAGCGGTTCGTCTCCTGACCAATGCGGGGCTACTCCCTAGTCTTCGCCACGTGAAGCGCGTAGCAGGGGAGTGAGCGTTAGTCGTCTTTTACCGCGACTGCGTTGGGGGTGACATTCATCTTGGGCTCGTATGCCTCGGCCTCAACAGCGCGCCCCTCGCCGGGGAATTTTAAGTACAGAGCCTCGGTGCACGCGGGGCAGCAACCATAGAAGCGCATCTCCGTCGCAGTTCCGCATCGCATGCATTCGCGGCTCTGGGCAACTACATCACTAGGAACTATGGCGGCGATAATGGGGTTGGCGGCGTTCATGGCCCCGACCGTAGGCGCGAGCCGTGGGTATCGCGTGGATTAGGGAGGGAGATCGGTAAAAGCCCGCTTTTGGTATGCCGAGCCGGTAGCGTGCTCGCTCATAGCGCTTAGGTCGTGAAGTAGTTGAGCAGGGCATTGCTCAGTACCGAGTAATTCGTGGAGGAATAAATGC
Organism: Bifidobacterium breve; assembly: GCA_945907055.1. Lineage (GTDB taxonomy): Bacteria > Actinomycetota > Acidimicrobiia > IMCC26256 > IMCC26256 > IMCC26256. The sequence goes on from CAMDSG010000041.1 coordinate 9,729, forward strand.
TTACATTTGAGAATGCATCGACTGGTACGAATGGCGGCGTGGATGCTGCTTTGTTAATTATTCGTATCGCCCTTGGAGTCGTGATGATCGCTCACGGGTATAACCACATCTTCCGAGGTGGAAAGATCAAAGGGACCGCCGGTTGGTTCGAGAGTCTTGGTATGAAGCCGGGCATTCTCCATGCGTGGACCGCGAGTATCACTGAGTTGGCGGCAGGTGCAATGCTGATCCTCGGGATCGCAACTCCGCTAGCCGCTGCTGGGGTCGTCGGCGTAATGCTCGTGGCCTTCATAACGAACCACCGCAAGAATGGATTCTTTATCTTTCGCCCAGGAGAAGGCTATGAGTACGTCCTCACTCTTCTGCTGGTAGGGATTGCTATCGGCGGATTAGGGGCGGGGAACTGGTCCATTGACCATGCGCTTGATATTGGAGACAAGATGCTCGGATGGCGGGGTCTTGCGATCTCTGCAGGGCTAGGTGGCGGCGGCGCCTTGGCGCTTCTCGCAGTGTTCTATAGGGTGCCAGTTAAAGACTGAACTCCATCGCCTCAATTATCCTCAATTATTAGGACGCGCGTTAGATGCCCGAATCTAAAACTTGCTTTATTAGCGCGTTTAGTATGACTCCACATGGGGTGTGAGTGCCTCGACGAGTAACGGCAGCACTATTCGCCAGTCTCCAACGATTCCAATGTCTGCATGGTCAAAGATTGCGGCACTTGGGTCAGAGTTAATAGCAAGTACGGTCCCAGCCCCGCGAAAACCTACCGAGTGATTTAGTTTTCCTTGGGCACCTATAGATATAAATAGTCGCGGAGTAACTGCGCTTCCCGTGATACCGATCTGGCGCCCACGCGGCTGCCACCCGGCGTCCGTTACCTTTCTTGTGGCACCGATAGGGGCACCGAGTAGCGATGTAAGCGCATCGAGCTGGGGGTACTCGTCCGGGTGAACCCCTCTCCCAATCCCCACTATGCGATGGGATGTCGCAAGCAGGTCGATCGATTCATCGCGCGAGCGACTCAGAATCTTCATACGATGGCGCGCTGCTACGCCGATATGAACATTTCGTGGCGGCGAGAAGAGTGGTCGAGGCGAGGCGCTTGGAAGCAGGCCAGCACGAACCGTCGCAATCTGAATATCCGATCGGCACCCAATAGGCACAACGAATGCCCCTCCGAGAGCTGACTTGGTAGCAATCAGTCGGCCTTCGTCCGAGACCGCTAGGGAGACGGCATCGCCGATCATTCCAGCATTTAGTGCTGCGGCGGCGCGTGCTCCAACCTCGCGCCCCCAAGATGTAGATAAAGCCAGAATTGCCCATGGCTGCGCATCTATGGCCCATGCGATTACCGCGGCTGCGGCGTCCTCTTCTACTAGAGCATTACTAACCTCGATGCTCTGCCCGACTCCCCAGCGACCTAGTGCTTGGCCGAGGCCAAAAGCAGTTCCATCGAAGGTAATCGCTGTGCAGAATCCGTCAATCTGGTCCGCGAGGTTGGCAGCCTTCGCTATGAGATTGCGGCACTGCGCCTCAAACCCTGGCTCCACGAGCACGGCTATTGACGGTCCATCAAGCGCTACCGGCCCTGAGACTGTCTGGGGCTTCTGAATCGAGGCTTCATCGCTGAGAGCGTTGCTCTGCAGCAGGAACTCAAGAGCGCGTAATACTTGTGCCTCCAGAGGTGCCTCGGGGTTCTTCTCGCCCTTGCGTGTCAGGTCAATTGCCAAGGGCTCGCCTACCCAAGTCAGCGATCCGGCATCACCCCACGGACCAGCACCAATCTGGGAAGCGTTTAACTCTGTTATTAAATGCTCTGGTACCGCTGCACGCCCGACTGGATCGACCTTTGCTG
>CAMDSG010000042.1 GCA_945907055.1 Bifidobacterium breve
ACATATGTTCGACTATAAAACAGGGGTGTGACATTTAAGAATCTCTCCTCGGAATCGCCAGGAATATGGATTCACCGTGCCGGGGCATAGGTATTCGGCCTAGCGTCACGGCGTGGACCTTGACCTGATCATTCGCGGTGGCCTTGTAGTCGATGGAAGCGGTAACGAGCCCGTGCGTCAAGACGTCGGAGTCTCCGGCGATCGCATTGTGGAGATCGGCAAGATTGAGGCGAAGGCAAAGCGCGTCATCGATGCAACCGATCGAATCGTTACGCCAGGGTTTGTGGATCTTCATACGCACCTCGATGCACAGATCTCTTGGGATCCAATGCTCACCTCTTCGTGTTGGCATGGCGTCACAAGTGTTGTGATGGGTAACTGCGGTGTGACTTTCGCTCCAGTGCGCCCGAATGACCGCGCATACCTCGCAGAGATGATGGAGTCAGTCGAGGACATTCCCGCACGCAGCATTATGGAAGGGCTCCCGTGGAGTTGGGAGACCTACGGCGAGTATCTAGATGCGCTTGAGGTAATGCCCAAGGGAATCAACGTCGGCGGGATGGTCGGTCACTGCGCGCTGCGCTACTACGCAATGGGGGATCGCGGACTGAGCCTTGAGCCAGGTGAGGCGCCTACCGAGGCAGACCTAGCGCTCATGTGCAGTCTCATCGACGAAGCAATCGCAGCTGGTGCGCTTGGTGTATCCACCTCTCGAACGCTTAGGCATCGCGTTCCAGACGGAAGGTTCGTGCCCGGCACTTGGGCTGAGGCAGACGAGTTACTCGCGTTTGCCTCCGTTCTGTCGAAGCGTGGTCGCGGGGTCTTTGAGGTATCTCCACGTTTCGATGGGGATGGTCCCTCGGAGCCGCGCGTTGAGTCTGAACTCGCGTGGATGACGGAGGTAGCGCGCCAGAGTGGTCGCCCGGTTACCTTCAACCTCTCGCAGACCGATGCGCAGGGTGATCATTGGCGACTAGCCCTTGATCTTGCGCGGCGCTCTAGTGGGAGCACTAGAGGGATAGTGCGACCACAGACAACATCGAAGAGTGTTGGGGTGCTATTCGCACTCGCTTCGCATACTCCTTTTGATCGGTATCCGTCGTGGGCAGCGCTCGCGGGGCTGAGCCTCGCCGAGCGACTCGCGCGCTTGGCCGATCCATCAATTAGGCGCAGCCTCATTGACGAGCCCGGGGTAGATGGGCGAGGCACGTTTGAGCAGTTCTTTGTTGTGCGACACCCGGTTCGTTACGACAACAATCCAGATGCATCTCTGGGTTCGATAGCGCGTGCTCGCGGAGTCTCGCCGGCAGAGGCGTTCATTGACTTAAATCTTGAGACTCGCGGCGAGATGGTGCTCGCATGGCCGCTACTTAATCAGCGCCTCGATGCAATTGCAGAGATGCTTACCGATCCGGTGGTGGTATTAGGTCTTGCAGATGCCGGTGCTCACGTTGGGCAGGTTATGGATGCGAGTCAGCCGAGTTACTTCTTGAGTTACTGGGTTCGAGAGCGCGGATTGATGCCGATAGAGGAGGCTGTTCGCAGACTTACCTCCGATACAGCGAATTTCATGGGTATTCCAGAGCGGGGCACTCTCGCCGAGGGGTCGTTCGCCGATATCAACATCATAAATTTTGACGAGTTATCGCTCGAGACTCCAGAGTTCGCACACGATTTTCCAAACGGGGCTGGGCGCTGGACTCAGCGCGGAAATGGGTACGATGCGACGATCGTTAACGGCGAAGTTGTTCTAGAGCATGGTGAGCATGTAGGTGGATTCGCCGGACGAGTCTTACGCAGTGGGCCCGACCTTCGCTTTGGCAGAGGCTGACAACGCGGCGTGAAATTTCGAATTTTTGAAGAGAGCCTTCAGGAATGTCTATCGGAGAGATCAAGATGGCAGTAGAGCAGAATCCAGGACCAAACCAGATGACGCCAGCCGATGAGGCGCGTCACCCGCAAGGGCCGGAGGATCTTTGGGGTGAGTCTTGGTACATGGACTTCGCTGCGATGGATGCTTCATATGGTGGCTATGTGCGCCTTGGCCTCTACCCAAATCTTGATCGCACATGGCTCTGGGTGCACCTCACCGGCGAGGATCGCCCGCTTGTCTTGATTCGCGATCACGACCTGCTCTGCCCAGATGGTGAAGCAGGGCTATCTCCTAGTCATGCAGGCCAGCCCAATAGCGTGAGCGCTTCAATCAAGGTTGAGGAAGAGTTCAAGCGTTTTAGAGTGCAGGCGAATGGCCCAGGGGTTCGACTCGTTGACCCCGCTGATGCATTTCATGGTGAAGAGGGCGAGGCTGTATCAGTTGCAGTTGATCTAACTTGGGAGAGTCGCGGACCGGTGTTCCCATATGCGATGACAACGCGTTATGAGATCACATGTCATATCACCGGGACCATCACGATTGATGGCGAGGTGACGGTAGTGGATTGCCCGGGGCAGCGCGATCATTCATGGGGAGTGCGCGACTGGTGGCAGTTCCCATGGAACTGGACTGCTGGTCACTTCGATGACGGAACCTCAATGCATGCAGCGCGATCGATTATTCCTAATCTCGAGTTGTTTGCAACTGGCTACACGATCTCCCCAGACGGAGAGTTTCGCGAGGCGCAGGCCGATGAAATAGTCGTCGCAGATGTAGTGGTTGACGAAGAGACTCTGCCGATCTCATCTCGTCAGCGCATCGGTGATGTTGAGTTCACATCAACCCCGGTTGGGCATGCACCAGTTCTTCTGATCGCTCCCGATGGACGCGTCGCTCGTTTCCCGCGAGCGATGTGTCGTTATGAGACCGCCGATGGGCGCAAGGGGACCGGTTGGACTGAGTACAACTGGCCTGAGGGATGGCCTGGTTACCTGTACCGGTAAGCAGCCCCAATGGAGTGCTCGCTTTGGGGAGCATTCGCGCCCTAATTCCACAAAATCCCTTTAAACGCAGAGGTTTGCTAAATCCGACTTGCGAGGTCGGGTATTGGGGTTTACGCTTGGGATATGTCCGCAACGACCTCAACGGCAACCCCAAGTTCTGGGCCCTCAGGGTCGATCGGTGCTCCAGACAAGGCTCGCGGTCGGCTTCCAGCACTCTTGACATTCCCGAACCCTGTGAACGAAGTATCAGCTCGGCTCGTGGCGACCGGTGTCGTACTCATGTCAGTCGCTCTGTTGGCTACGCATGCTTGGTGGATTCTTATTCCTCTCTCCTTCGGTTTTATCGCACGGGTTGCAAGTGGTCCACGCTTTAGTCCGCTTGGGATCTTCGTTACGAAGTTCCTTGTTCATCGACTTCCCTTTGAAGAGCGCATGGTGGCTGGCCCGCCCAAGAGATTCGCTCAGAGCATCGGCGCCACGTTTAGTCTGACCGCACTCGTTCTTCACTTTGGTTTCGCAGCGGATGGTGCAGCGCTTGTTGTTATCAGCCTGCTAACGATCGCTGCCTCACTCGAGGCCTTCGCTGGATTCTGCCTTGGGTGTTGGATGTTTGGATACTTGATTCGATGGGGATACGTGCCGGAGCCTGTATGCGTGGCCTGCGCGAATCCTGGCGCTCGTATCACGATTCGTTAGTCAACTCGAGTGGGCAGCAAGAGTTTCCTAGTAGTAGCGAATTCAAGTGCATCACCTGAACGCGTCTGGGAACTACTAGCCGACGCAACTTCATGGCCACGTTGGTCGCGAGTCCCCGCTGCGCGCTACAAGAGAGAAGGAGAGCCGGCCCCACACGGCGTCGGTGCGATCCGTGATTTCGGTGCTGGGCCAGTTCACAGTTTTGAAGAGGTAATACTCTTCGACCCACCGAGACACCTCGCTTATCAGCTCCTGAGCGGACTACCGATCGACGGATACTGCGCAGATGTGCAGCTCATACCGGTAGGGAGCGGAACGAGAATCGAGTGGGCGGGTACCTTCGATGCAAGGCCACGTTTTCTAGGGTCATTCTGGAAGTTTGTTCTGGCGCGCATTTTGATACGAGGGTTGGCAAACTCGCTCTCAAAAGCAGCGGAATCTTCTGAGAGTTGAGATGCGGATCTGAGTATCCGCAAGCAAACAATGAGCGCTGGATCGCTCTTCTGCTTGATAACTAGATAACTACCAGAGAGATCTAGTTATTAGCGGTAACGGTGAGGCTCGAGGCCATTCCTTTTTGATAATGACGCACAAGCTCAGTATCCGAGCCGTGATCCATACCCATTCCTGGTTCGTGCACAATGTTGCAGAAGATTGTGTATTCGCCCGCGAGTTTAAGATCAAATGTTTTGCTCTCTGTAAAGCCGGCTCTAATTCCGCTAATTTCGCCGACGATATTTGCCTCAGCGGCGTCTTCGTCAACAGAACCGTCGGATTTGAGAGGCAACTCATCTTTGTTACCTCTGTAAACCACTAGTTCGTGCTCATCGCTCCCCGCGTTATCGACGAAGATTTTTACCTGCCCCGCCTTAACCTCATTGGGTTTGGGCTGAACAGTCCATTCAGAGACGAGCACTTCTACTGATGGGATCGGTGATGAGTTGGGAGTCTCTTCGGTGCTACCGCACGCCGCGAGGCTGAGCCCACCTGTCAAGATCAAAAGGACTCCAACTGCGAAAGATTTCTTAGACAACACATGTAAAACTAGTGCGCAGAGCGGCTCACTCTGCTCGGGATCGGTCGAAACTTATGTGCTGTCGGTCACGCCACAGGTGGATATTTGGTTTTGGCCAATCTGATGCCTCCATACTTTGAGTCGGAGCACGGCAGGGGAGTAGTATTCGGTTACCGACCGGTAACTTACGGGCCGAAGTGAGCGAATCACTCGGCACCTAAACGGACCTAAACAAACCGAACTAACCAAATAGAAATTATTAGGAGGCAACACCATGGCTGACTTCTCCCTAGACCTCAATGAGGATCAACTCACTATTCAAAAGTGGGTGCACGATTTCTCTGTTGATGTCATTCGCCCTGTAGCGGCGAAGTACGACGAGCTTGAGGAGACTCCATGGGATGTCATCCAGGAGGCAGCAAACGTTGGCCTCTACTCACTTGATTTCGTCTCGAACGCATTTGCTGACCCAACAGGGCTCACCTTTGCGCTTATGAGCGAAGAGCTTGCATGGGGTGACGCAGGTATTGGCCTTGCGATTATGGGCACGACGCTAGGTGTCTCGGGAATCATCGGTAGCGGTACTCCCGAGCAGATCGGTGAATGGCTCCCTGAGTGCTTCGGTACCCCAGAGAAGATTCACATGGCAGCATTCGCCGTAAGCGAGGCAGATGCTGGCTCTGATGTTTCATCGCTTCGCACACGCGCTGTCTACGACGCTGCAACAGACGAGTGGGTTATCAACGGAGCCAAGACATGGATCACGAACGGTGGCATCGACAAGGTTCCGACCGTCCACGTAGTCGTTGCTTCGGTAGAGCCAGAGCTCAAGAGTCGCGGCCATGCATCCTTTGTTGTTCCGCCAGGCACTAAGGGACTCACGATGGGGCAGAAGTTCAAAAAGATGGGGATCCGCGCTAGCCACACAGCTGAAGTCATCTTCGATGATGTTCGCGTCCCCGGTCGCTGCCTACTTGGTGGCAAGGAGAAACTCGATGCTCGCATTGCGCGTGCGCGTGAGGGCAAGAGCAGCAAGGTGCAGGCAGCAATGAGCACCTTCGAGGCGAGCCGTCCGTTGGTCGGCGCTCAAGCACTCGGGATCGCGCGAGCCGCATATGAGTACTCGCTTGATTACGCCAAAGAGCGTAAGGCATTTGGTCGTGCAATTATCGAGAACCAGTCGATTGCATTCAAGCTTGCTGACATGAAGATCAGTATCGATGCCGCTCGCTTGCTCGTATGGCGCGCCTGCTGGATGGGGCACAACGGCAAGCAGTTCACATCTGGCGAGGGTTCGATGTCCAAGCTCGTTGCCGGTGAAGTTGCTGTCAAGGTAACTGACGAAGCCATTCAGATTCTTGGTGGCGCTGGTTACGTGAAGGACCACCCGGTAGAGCAGTGGCACCGAGACTCGAAGATCTACAGCATCTTCGAGGGCACCTCAGAGATTCAGCGCTTGGTAGTCGCACGCGCCATCTCAGGCATCCACATAGCGTGACGGGAGCCAAACGACCTATCGATGAGGTAGTAGCCGAGCACATCCAGGCCGAGATCGACTGTGATCTTGACCGCACAATGGAGACAATGGCAGACGAGCCTCATCTAACGGTTGCTCCAACCCTTGCAGGTGGGTTCGGGAGTGTTGCGGTACGAGATTGGTATGAGAATCACTTCATCGGTAGGTTCCTCCCTCCCGATGGAGAGATCATCAACATCTCCCAGACTGTTGGTGAGACGCAGGTCATTAATGAAGATGTTGTGCGCTTTACCCACACCGAGGTTCTTGATTGGATACTCCCAGGAGTAAAGCCGACCAACATGAAGGTTGAGATTGCGATGGTTGTAATCGTCGGCGTGTTAGATGGAAAGGTTACCCACGAGCACATCTACTGGGACCAAGCCTCGTTACTTGCGCAGATCGGATTACTGGACCCAACTGGCCTGCCGATCGCGGTGAACCACGCAGCGAAGATTCTCGACCCGAGCCTTCCGAACCTCATTTATAAAGGGTAACGGCTCACCAGAACTCGGGCGATGTATCGAGGTCTGTCATCAACGGGTGATCTCGTTCGTCCTCTAAAAATGAAAGCCACCGCGAACGCGAACGCTTCTCCTCTTCGGGAGTCATCCCCGTACCGATTTGGGCGTCAATCCAAGCAGGCCAACTCTCTTCGTCATTGACGACATCGGCTAGTTCCTGCATCTCTGCCCGCATAGAAGCGACCGCCTCTTCGGAGTGACCGCTGCCTTCTTGATAAGGGTCTAGAAAATCGCCTGATTCCTTTATCTCCTCCATTATCTCGTCTCTCCATATAGTGAGATAATAAATTTCTCTGCAACCTGATCTGGCGTTAGCTCATACTTTGGTTGCTCTTCCGTTTTGCTCAACGAGGATACGAGAGCCTTATATATCCTCTCGACATGTTCCTCACTTCCCCACTCGGGGCTTGAGGGCTGCAATCCGATTGGAATATAGGTACCCCCTACACTCTTCTCATCTTGAAGACTCGCTGTTAATCGGAACCGGTCTTCCTCGACGCCGCTCCGGACCATTTCATAAATGAAGCCCGGAATACTCAGATCTTCCTGCGAAGGGTATTTAGGCGGTCTTGCTCCGTTGCGCAATAATACGCGCCTCATTCCTTCGTAATGTTCTGTGGTGTAGTCGTACGAGCACAGTGCTCGAGGTTCATAAGTAGTCCAGAAATAAAAATGGCCGATTCGCAGCACATCCCTATCTAGTAGTGAAGCCTCCGGGTGGTCTCCATAGTCCAGCGGGTACTCTCTCTCAATAGGGTTTCGATATGTGTGGAGTGCACTGCTCATTCTCTTTGGGTTGTGATTATGCAGAACTACTTCCTCTGCTCCGAGCCCAAGAACGACCCGCCCAGTATCGGTAATCTCAAGTACATCGCCGCGCTGTCCAGGGCCAGCCTTCAGAGCGCGATCAAGACGTTTCAGCGAAACCCGATGCCCCGGAGCACATCCGCAAAAAGGTGGGGCAATTTTCCCGTCGCTCGGATAATACGATTCGGGGTCAGGTACCCATTGGTGAGCCTCCGAGCCAAGCCATGCAGGGTGCTGAGAGTTGTCACTAGCGTGAACCCCCCAGCACTGCGTCGGTATTTTTGAGACCGAGAGGCACCCGTCCCCGATTGCTAATAGCGAGTCTCCTACTAACGAGACGAGGGGGGTTTCCTCTGCTCCCCACAGCGAGCGTGCTCGCTCGGGGTCGTGGTTCCAAACGGTTGTTATAGAACCATCACTGCTGCCTAATTCGATGGTGCCATCATCCGAGACTGAGAGGATGCGCGCCTGAATACTGCCACCGCTCTTAAGTTCGGTGTCGAGTTGGTGCGGGTGGACTAGATGCCCAGGTGTGAACCCACAGATAAAGGCGCGTCTGGGGTTGTGGGATGCAAAAGCGTTGCTCATGACTGTTCTCCTAATTCATCGTTCCCGGCATTGGCACCGTGGCCTCGCCCGAGGGCGGAGATCGGTTGCCAGCCCTTCACAGAGCCGGGTCTCTCAGGACTTCCTGATGGATTGGTGTTCAAGGCTTGACCAAAAACGCTCTTGACCAAAAACGCTCTCGAGCGGCCGCCTCTTGGAGCATTAAACCAAACAAGATCCTCAAGTATTCCCATTCATGGAGAGTTTTCTGGTTGGATACTCAGATCACTCTTCATAAGGGGCTCAGGTGACGAACATAGAACCCGAACCGATCACGATTGAACCCACCGTTGAGGTAAAGCGCCCGGTCATGCTCCAGGGTTGGTACAACCTGACCGCACTGCATTGGCAGTATGAGCCCTCAGTTATCCAAGCTTTCCTGCCTAGTGGTTTTACCGTTGACACGTTTGATGGGGCTGCATGGGTTGGCTTGATTCCATTTTACATGCGGCGAATTCGATTGCCGAGGACACCCGCCCTTGGGCCACTCTCGACCTTCCCTGAGACCAATGTGCGAACTTATATTCGCGACGAAAACGGCAGGAGGGGAGTGTGGTTCTTCAGTCTTGACGTATCGCGCATGCTGCCAGCGTTGGTGGCGAGAGTTACTTATGGCCTCCCTTACTGCTGGTCGTCAATGACGATGAGTGAACAAGCCGATGGGGACGCGCAGATTCGCTCTTATACATCGCGTCGCAGGTGGCCGCGTGGTGAAGCATCGAGTTCGGTAACGGTGCGCGTCGGGAGAGAACTTGTAGAGAGTGAACTCACGGAGCTTGACCATTTTCTAACAGCACGGTGGGCACTTGGATCGGTATTTGGTTCGCGCAGACTCTGGGCGAACATCCACCATGACGCGTGGCCAATACATGAAGCGGAGGTGCTTCACTGTGACGAGTCTCTTCTGAGCGCCGCAGGATTGCCACTACCGACCGGCACGCCGATTGCTCGGTGGTCCCCGGGTGTCGATGTTCGTATCGCAATGCCGCGAATCGTCGGTAAAATTAACCCCTAAGTTTTTAACTTAGATACGCGGTCACGCCCAGTTGTCCGGGTCGTCCTCGTCTGGGTCGTCCTCGCGCCGAATTGCATAGTACTCCTCGTTAAAGGTTGGCCGCTCGATATATGTGCACTCTGATGGCCCTTCACCAAGATTGAATGCCCTGCCCCGTCCGTCGGGCGCGTTCCCCATTAAAAAGTTTGAACCATAACAACTGACGTCACCTCCATTTGGTCCAACGCAGTTGCGGAACTCGTCGGGGTTATGCAACCAACGAGTGAGAGTCTGGCGACCGACTTTGAGGACCACCGTCCCATCATCGTTGACAGAGATAACTCTGCAGTTCTTTCGCTCGGAGTGGCGCATACCCCCCAGCACGGCCATGAAATGAATGTTGTGGCCATCGCCGAAACGCTCGCAGGTAGTCGAAATACGCGGGGGCAGTGGAACAAATCCCTTGTCCCCAAGTTGCTTGATTCGCCTATTGCCGGCTGCGGGCTTCTTTGCAGTGGTGCCAGTTTTCTTCACAGCAGCGCGCGCTGCACCGGTAGGTTTACTGAGCGGTTTACTAGCGGCTTTACTGGCGGGCTTACTAACGGGTTTACTCATGAATGTTCTCCTAATTCATCGTTCCCGGCATTGGCACCGTGGCCTCGCCCGAGGGCGGAGATCGGTTGCCAGCCCTTCACAGAGCCGGGTCTCTCAGGGTCTTCTGGATGCTGTCTTCTGGATGCTGTCTTCTGGATGCTGTCTTCTGGATGCTGTCTTCTGGATGCTGTCTTCTGGAACTTTGGCGCATGACCAGGCCTCAATTATTTATGAGGCCGGGCCTGCATGGGTTCTAACGGGCTTTTGACTTGTAATATTCCCCGGAGTTGAGACGAGGCCCGCCTGTGACCTAGGGGCTATGGCCTAAAGGACCTAATTTCTCAGGATCGGAGCCAATTCTCCCCAAAATTTGGTGTGGAGATAAGATGCTTTCTGTGGCAGACTCATCGCACTGAGTAGTGGACAATTCTCCATTAGCTCTCCCATTTGGGTATAAAAAATCAGTAGCGAAAGGCAAGACCGAATGAGCAGATTCAATCGAGCACTAGCTGCGACTGCTGTCGTATCTCTTCTCGGACTTGTTGCCGCAGCGACTCCCGCAGAGTCAATCCCTGGCCCTGCACAGCGATGGTCCGGAGAGTCTGCCATTAGCCACCTAGGTTCGAGGCTCCCAATTATTGCGGCGCGCAACGGAATAAGTGAAGCAAAACTGCGAAGCGGGTTTGCCAAAGACAAGAGCCTGCGCGTTGATGGGGACGATCGACTCCTATATGTAGATGCGGCCGTTCCCCAATCAGCAGTGCTGCCAGCGAAGTCGAGCACTCTTGACCCGCTTTACCCAGACGCAGATACTTTCTTGCTGCATAGCCTCCCTGGTGCAACGCGCCTTATTTATCTCGACTTCAACGGGCACACGCTCTCGGGAACCGCATGGAATGCGAGTACCGGCGGAGACTGCTATGCCGATCCATACTCGAGTGATGCCGACGGTACAACCTTTACATCGGCTGAGTTGGCAAATATCCAGAGCGTGTGGCGTCGAGTAGCTGAGGACTACGCGCCATTCAATGTAGACGTAACGACTCAGGAGCCAACTGCAGACAATCTCTCCCGTGGCACAACAACTGATGTCAATTACGGAGCACGTGCTGTTATTACCAATAGCACTTCAAATTGCCCTAACGGCACCACTCTCTATCAATCGGCGTGCAGCAGTAACTGTGGTGGCATTGCCTATGTAGGCGTTTATGGCCTTACCGGCACCAACCACGACTATTACCAGCCTGCGTTGATCTTTCAGAACGGCGTAACCGATAACCCGAAGTATGTAGCCGAGGCGACTGCTCACGAAGTTGGGCACAATGTCGGGCTAAATCATGATGGCACGGCTACCTTGGGTTATTACGAAGGCCAGGGGAGCTGGGGGCCAATAATGGGCGCTAGTTACTACAAGCCAATTACGCAGTGGAGCAAAGGCGAGTACACAGGGGCTAATAACAAGGAAGATGATTTTACGGTGATGGGCACTAACGGTCTGCCGCTGCGAACCGATGACTATGGGAACACAACAGCGACTGCAACTTATGTCTCCGCCGCTCCTGCGACGATTGACGGAGTTATAAGCACCGCTGTAGATGTCGACGTATTTAGTTTTAATGTTGCTGGAGGTACTGCAACCTTCGCTGCAACACCATCTGCGACTAGCCCCGATCTCGATATAAAACTCACTCTGAAGAACAACGATGGCACGGTTGTAGCGACAGACGATCCACTATCGGGGAGTACGAGTGGTGATGTTGCATTTGGAATGTCTGCATCTATTACTCAGACACTTGTCGCGGGGCTCTACACGCTGACTGTCGATGGAGTTGGTGCGGGTACTGCAGCATCAACTGGTTACTCGGACTACGGCAGCCTTGGTAGCTACAGGATTAACGCTACTTATTCGCAGACCATCAATCTCGCACCTAC
>CAMDSG010000043.1 GCA_945907055.1 Bifidobacterium breve
CTCTTAGTTATCTTCCAGAAGCAGTTAGTGCGCGGTCTAACCGCCGGTGCTGTGAAAGGCTAACCATCTATCCCCAAAACTCAGGAGCAAGAGTGCGCTATTCATCCAAGAGATATTCATTTAGGACCTCAATTGCGCTAGCAACTGGACTCGTGCTCGCCATCAGCCTTGCGGCTTGTGGAGGCGGGTCGAGTGGTGGTGATGGTGGAGGAGGCTCTAGCGCATCCTGCCCAACTACTGCTCTAGACAAGGTAACGGCGCCGGTCAAGATAACGATGTGGCATGCCATGAGCAGGGCCAACGAAGAGGCCTTGGTGCGATTGACTAAGCAGTACAACGAGTCTCAGTCAAAAGTTGCGGTGACCCTCATTAACCAGACCGGCTATCGCGAGTCTCTTGAGAAGTTCCGAGCTGGGCTCACCAGTGGTGACCTGCCGAACCTCGTTCAGATTGAAGACTCTGGTACGCAACAGATGATTGATACTCAGGCGATTCTCCCTGCGCAGGTATGCATCGATGCGACCAAGTACGACACCTCTGATTTTATTCCGCGAGTCCTCGGGTACTACTCCGTCAAGGACGAGTTGCAGCCGATGCCTTTCAACGTCTCTAATCCAATTCTGTACTTCGACAAGAATGGGTTTCGTAAAGCAGGGCTAGACCCAGAAAACCCGCCTAAGACTCTCGAAGAGGTTCGTGCTGCGGCGGTCAAACTTCAGGCTGTTGGATATAAGTATGGCTGGGGGCAGAAACTTGACCCTTGGTATCTAGAGCAGTGGTCTGCTAAGGCTGGCGTGCTCTATGCGAATAACGACAATGGTCGCGCATCGCGAGCATCAGCAGTTACCTTCGATAACTCAACAGGGCTTGAGATTTTCACCTGGATGCAGGCAATGGTTAAAGACGGATTGGCTGTTACAAACTCTGCTAGCGGCACCGCTGGATATAACAACCTTCTAGGTATTCGCAGCAAGGATGTTGGTATGACGATTGATACCTCTGCCGCTCTTGGAACGATCCAGCAGGTAATCGAGTCGGGTGAGTCTGGCGGCGCCGAGGTAGGTGTTGGGCCAATGCCCGGACCCTCTGGCAAGGGTGGAGTGCTTGTCGGTGGTGGCGCTCTCTACATAGTAAAGAAGGGGAGCACTCCAGCACAGCAACTCGCATCGTTTGATTTCGCAAAGTGGTTGAACTCGCCAGAGGTTCAGGCCGACTGGTCTGCATCTACTGGCTACGTTCCGACACGCAAATCAGCAGTAAACGTAGCGATCTTGAAGAACAAGTGGATTGCAGACCCTGAGTTCAAAGTTGCATACGACCAACTCATCAGCGGTGCTAATAACTCTGCTACTGCTGGGCCTGTAATCGGTGCCTATCAAGCAGTGCGAGATGCCGTACTCAAAGCGCAGGAGAAACTATTCCTAGAGGGCCTCTCCCCGGCTAAGGCACTAAAAGAAGCAAAGACTGGTGCCGATGCAGCCATCAAGGAGTACAACCTGCGAATCGGGGGCTAAGTAGAGGAAATCAAATGGCGGTGCCTCGGGGTCATCCCCGAGGCACGATCCATTTGTAGATATGCCTATTTTGATCAGGCAGTCTCTGCGCTTGTTTGAGAGCACTGCTCAATTACGGCATTATCAGCGTAAATGAAGCTTTCTTCGCGAGGTTTGTCCCAAGTGCAGGGTCGCCAGGAATCTGCGACAACTGCGTGTCCTTGGAGCCGATGGCCTGGATCTTGGTGGAGGACCCAGCAGGCACATTGCATCCTGAGGCGTAATTGCTAATGGTGAGGTCAAAATCTCCTATGCCATTAGCGGGCCCAACCTCTGAGGAAGTGTAAATCCTGTTGAGGGCCGGGCATGGCGTGAGAGTTCCAGATATCTTTGCCTTTGAGTTTTTGACCTGAAGTTTGGTAACAACATCGTTGTTCGCGAACTCATTACCGCTAATCAGAATGTCTCCTGCATTAATGCTCGCGGAGATTGATGCTGCCCAAGTGAGAGGGAGGGCGTAATAGCTAAAAGGCTTTCCGTAGAGGGATGTTTGCCCTGCATTTAGTGCGACCAAATTTACTATGCAGTAGTCGACGCCTCCTGCATTTGGTATCTGTCGGTCGAGATCGTCTGGTCTACATGCTCTGGCAATTGCTCCCGATTCAGTGCTAGGTACTGCCCATGGCGCTAGGGGAGCGGGCCCTTCGACGCCATCGGGGTCAAAGTATTTCGCCCAGATAGTTCCCGGGCTCAAAATACTCAAACCGATGTTGGAGTCGGGTTGCCCCTCTTTAATTGTGTATCCCGTAGCGGCGAAGCTTCCGTCTAAGGAGGCAGTGGCAAGCACTAATGTGCTGAAAAATGAGAGATAGTTCGAGTCGTAACCACATAGTGCGTTTGGCCAAAGAGGACTCAAACAGAGGCCGCCTGTCACGGGCGTGTAAACATCAACTAGATATGGAAGTCCGCCTATTCCTTGAATGATTGCAACCAACGCTGCCGCTGGAGCAACAATATATATACCGACAGCACTTCCACTGCCGATCGCAGCTTGGGTGAGAGTTGCAGTTTTGCCATCGGCCGTGACTGCCTTAATTTTAGAGAGACCCTGTCGCGGGTATACCGCTACAAGTTCGCTAACCGGCTCAACTGACGCCCCATCGCTTACAACTCCACCAATGCCATCATCGACAAAAGAGCCGATCATGGCGGGAGTAAAGAATCCAAGTTGGGCCGTTATTTTGAGGCTCGCGGTGACCGCTGTAATGGTGGCTCCTGTAATTCCGCCTGAACTAGCGGGTACTGGCAGGAATGACCCCCTACTCGCTGAAATCACCGCAGAAGATGTGCCTGCACCTACAACAAAGTTGGATGAAGGAGAAATTTTTGGCCCCAACGCTCCGGCTGTAACTGGTAATGCCATTGCTATTAACAGCCCGGCAGTAGTAACGCTGAACACTTTCTTAAAACTCATCGGTCCCCCTCCGATAATTCTGCAGCAGTGAAATCTGAATGCAGATAGTTCTGCTCGATTGGCCGATTCACCATTCGTAATCTCAAGCATGGCACAGTTTTAGATGCCAATTCAATCGCGATCTGCTTCAATAGCGATCTGCTTCAAATGCGATCTAAACTTAGGCACAAGTGCCTAATCGGGTTACTCAAATGCACTGATCAGATGGACTAGTCAGATTTTGCTAGTAGCCCAGAATTAGCGGTCAGATATAGCGACGTAGGGTCGCTCGGTGGCTCCGGTGTAGATCTGGCGAGGGCGCCCAATCTTGGTGCGGGGGCTCTCCATCATCTCTTTCCAGTGGGCGATCCAGCCTGGGAGTCGACCCATTGCGAAGAGCACTGGGAACATCGGTGTTGGGAAGCCCATGGCTCGATAAATGAGGCCCGAGTAGAAATCGACATTTGGATAGAGCTTCTTATCGATGAAGTACGAGTCGGTAAGTGCGACCTCCTCGAGCCTCATTGCGAGATCGAGCAACGGATCGTGGCGCCCTAGTTCTGAGAGCACGCCCTCGGCCGCAGTCTTGAGGATACGCGCACGGGGATCGTAATTTTTATAGACGCGATGCCCAAAACCCGAGAGCCGGAAGGAGTCGTCCGGGTCCTTCGCACGCTTGACGGCAGAGGTGATGTCTCCGCCATTGGCGTGAATTCCTTCAAGCATCTCAATTACGGCCTGGTTAGCTCCGCCGTGTAGCGGCCCCCAGAGAGCATTGATTCCCGCCGTGATCGACGCAAAGAGATTGGCATCGCTCGAACCAACCATGCGCACTGTTGACGTGGAGCAGTTCTGCTCATGGTCGGCGTGCAGGATAAGGAGTTGTTTCAGAGCGTGAACCACGGTCGGGCTGGCGTGATACGGCTCTGAGGGAACCGCAAACATCATCGTGAGGAAGTTCTCTACGAGATCAAGTCTGTTGTCCGGATAGAGAAACGGTTGGCCGATCGATTTTTTATAGGAATATGCAGCGATTGTCGGCATTTTTGCCATTAAACGCATGATGGAGACTTGAACCTGCTCAGGGTCGTGAGGATCGTCTGAGTCTTGGTAGAAGGCCGAGAGCGAGCTGACAACGCTAGAGAGAATCGCCATGGGGTGAGCGTCACGCGGGAAACCATCGAAGAACCGTTTTGCATCCTCGTGGAGGAGAGTGTGGCGTCGGATACCGAAGCGAAAATCCTCTAACTCTGAAGACGAGGGGAGTTCGCCATAAATAAGAAGGTATGCAGTCTCGAGAAAACTAGGTGAGGGTTGCTCTACTAATTGCTCAATTGGAATTCCGCGATAGCGCAGAATTCCAGCGTCGCCATCAATGTAGGTAATCGCTGACTCAGTGGCTCCGGTGTTGACAAACCCATAATCGAGGGTGATGAGTCCGGTCTCGGCTCGCAGCTTTGCAATACTAATTCCGAGTTCGTTCTCGCTACCTCGAACGATTGGGAGTTTTACTTCTTTATCACCGAAGCGAAGGATGGCGAACTGTTCGGCATCGGGCACGATGCGCTCCTCTTTTGGGTTTATCTCGGACTATTTAGGGTCTCGTGATTTGGTAGTAATTCTCAGACCTATAAGGGAATCTACCGAAAATAGGCCTGAAGTGTGGGACTCTGCCTAGGTTGTTCACGAACGCGCAACAAAAATTTAGGCTTCTGCATCCAGCCTTAGTCCCTTTCTGATTCTTTCTCGGCTGCTTCGAGTATCCGCTAGGTGCGGGCAAAGTCGCGGAGTATCTGATACGCAAGGGGAATGGATAGCGGCTCAAGTAAATCAATTGCAGAGATTGTCGCCGGAAATGACCTTAATGAGTTAATCCGAGCAATCAATGCGGCCTGTGCCCGCAATGACTGGGATGCGCTCGTCGAGATCGGTGAGCGTTGCGAGCGAGCAATTGAGCGCGGTTTTCAACTCTGGCCTGCTGCTCACCATGCGGCTTACCGGCTTGCTCTGGAGGCGCCGAGTGAGTGGGCCGGCGAGGTTGTTATTGATGGTGCAGCCAAGTTCGCCCCAGGCCCGCTATCCGAGGTAGTTGCCCAGTTCCATGCATGGGCAGAGTTGGCACCCTTTATTCCGGAGGGGCCCGCAGGTGCTTTCGCAATGTACGAGCGAGTATTGAGGGGAGAGGATCTCACCGAATTCGTACTCGACGCGCCGGACCCACTCGAACTGCCGCGGGTGCTCCAGCATTGGGAGCCTAGTTACGCCCTAGCTGAGTACAAGTCCGATGGAGCGAGTTTTCCCTCGCCTCCACCCCCAAATTTTCGGAGCCAACCAATAGCGGCACCCTCTAAGACTTTCGAGGATCCGGAGTCGATAGGTGCATTGCTCGCTCTTGTGCAGGGTTGGCGGAACAGTTCGCGAACAGTGGCACAGGCAGTTGCGGTTGATGGAGACGCAGCATCCTGCGTCGCTGTGATTGATCCAGAAGTTACTCGCATGGCCCAAATATCGGGTTCTGATGCAATGGCATGGATGGCGTGGGCGGCATCCTCTGGCGGTGCTACTGGTCGCAGGCGTGGTGGCGCAATCGGGCGCCTCGATGCGTGGGTTGCAGTCGCTGCTCTGGCCGGGTTTGAGGAGTGGCCGGTGGAGCCTGACGAGATTGGGGCGGCCCTCAGCGGATTCGACTGGTGGTGCTGGGAGCCGAGTCAGCCAGTATCGGGTTGGTCTCTCTATCTCGCAGTAGATGACCCCGATACGGGCGAGGCATGGGCAATCGGAGCGAATGACCCAGGCGAGGTTGGCGATGAAGCCGCATCAAATGGTATCGGCGAGGAAGCTCAATTCTGAATGCTCTAGGGGATCAGCCGGCTGGGCAAATGACTGCGCTGAGTATTACGATGGGGCGAGGCAAGCAGATCTAAGTAATGAATCCAATAATTTTCTAACCTCGGGGGTAACAATGCGCGTCTACGACAAGATTTATATCAATGGTTCATGGGTGTCATCCTCGAGTAGCGAGACACACGACGTTATTAACGCCTCAACTGAGGAGGTCATGGCGACTATCCCTGAGGGAACTGCCGCGGATGTGGATAAGGCTGTGGCTGCCGCTAAGGCTGCGTTCCCGGCCTGGGCTGCGACGTCACGGGATGAGCGCGCAAAGTATCTGCAGCGCCTCTCCGAGGGACTCAACGCGCGCCTTGAAGAGATTGCGGCTTCGGTCACCGACGAGGTTGGAACGATTAAATTCATGAGCCAGATCGCTCAAGCAGGGCTCCCTGCCGCGATGGCTCACTCCTTTGTTGAGATTGCCCAGACCTACGCGTTTGAGGAGCAGGTCGGATCGTCACTAGTTGTTCACGAGCCAATTGGGGTAGTTGCCTGCATTACCCCTTGGAACTACCCGCTGCATCAAGTGGTTGCAAAGATCGCACCCGCATTTGCCGCAGGTTGCACGGTGGTATTGAAGCCAAGCGAGGTTGCACCTATTACGGCATTTATTCTCGCTGAGATTCTTGACGAGATTGACCTGCCTGCTGGCGTCTTCAACCTCGTGTCAGGGCATGGAACAACTGTTGGTGAGGCTCTCGTTACCCATCCTGATGTCGCAAAGGTCTCGTTCACAGGCTCAACGCGTGCAGGTAAGCGCATCATGGCGCTTGCCTCTGAGCACGTTAAGAAGGTCACACTTGAACTCGGTGGAAAGTCACCGTTCATTATTCTTGATGACTCGCCGGTGGACGAGGCGGTTAATGCCGGTTTCCAGTCTGCATACATGAACGGCGGGCAGACCTGCATTGCATGGACCCGCATGCTTGTACCCGCAGGTCGTAAGGACGAGTTCGTAGCCAAGGCAAAAGAGGTAGCAGAGTCTTACGCCCCCTGTGATCCGACCGGCGACACTTTTGTTGGAGTTGGGCCGATGGCATCCAAAGTGCAGCAGGAGCGTGTGCGTGCTTACATTCAGAAGGGAATTGATGAGGGGGCAACTCTCGTCACAGGTGGAGTTGAGCAGCCCGAGGAATTCGAGAAGGGCTTCTACATCAAGCCGACCGTCTTTGCTGATGTAACCAATGACATGACCATTGCCCGCGAAGAGATCTTTGGTCCGGTTCTCTCCATCATCACGTATGAGGATGAGGACGATGCCGTTCGCATTGCCAATGACACTCTTTACGGACTTAGTGCAGGGGTTTACTCCGCAGACAAGGATCGCGCACTTCGCGTCGCTCGACGGATTGATTCTGGCCTTGTTGATATCAATGGGCCCCAGTTCAACCTTGCTGCTCCCTTTGGTGGGTACAAGGAGTCTGGGCTTGGCCGGGAGTATGGAACATTTGGACTTGCCGAGTTTCTCGAGACAAAGTCGATACAAATCCCTGGCTAACTCGCAGCATCCCCATTTTGTGTGAGCAGGCCCGACTTCGGTCGGGCCTGTTTCGCGTTCTGGGGCCCCGTTAATTGGTGAATCTCTCTGCCAAGTCGGGCCTGTTATTGATGGCCCCGACTTCGGTCGGGCCTGTTTCGCGTTCTGGCTGCTTTGAGTTAGAACTCGGGGGCGCCGCGCTCCTCGTCAGCGACATCCTCGGCAGTTACCTCTAGATCGAAACGATCCATGCATTCCTCACATCGGTATGCCGCATAGTCGCCCTCCACATACGGCGACTCTGGGTCAGGTACGTAAAGGAGGTGAGCGCGGCCACCGCACTCGACACAGACAATGATCTCTACAGGTTGCATAGATACACCTTATGCCGAGACGCTCCCCAGAGTGACAGGTATTGGGCTATTGCGGCGCAGCTGCGCGCGGGTAGCGATCAGGAGAGAGTGGTCGCTACGACGGACTGCCGGGTGCGGTTAGTGGCCACGGGCGAGAGCGTTCGAATGCGAGCGCCATATCGAGGAGCCACTGCTCGCGATGGTGCGGTGCGAGAACTTGTAGACCAACTGGTAGCCCTCTTACGAGGCCAGTCGGGATGCTCACCGCAGGGTTTCCATAGATGTTGGCAGGGATAGTAAGCGCACCGTTGTTGCCGAGACCGACGGGCTTGCCGTCAACAACTTCGGGTAGCGGGCCGTGAGACCCGAATGCAACATCTGGGTTCGTCGAGGCGAATACAAAATCGACTTGATCAAATACATCGGCCATGCATTCGTTCATCCGAACCCGCTGCGACTCAATGCGCCCGCGGGTCTCGATGTTGTACATCGACTTGCCAAGTTCCAAACCGAACGCAATCTGGGGTGTTAGATCCTCTGCACATGCAGGGTATTTATCTCCGAGTCGCATTAACAATTCGCCCATCCCGGAGAGTGCCCATTCGTAGGAGAGCTCTGGCACCCTAAAGTCAATATCAACAATCTCAAGGCCAATTTCGGAGGCGAGCCACTCTGCGGCTTCTTGAACTTGATCCGATACATCGCTAGCGACACTCGCACGGCCGAGATCTATCGAGATTGCACACTTCTTGCCGCGAAGAGACTCGAGGTGTGAACCTAGATCTGACTCCCATCCCTCGACACGTAAAAGACTGTACGGGTCACGCGAATCGAAGCCATTTGTAACGTCGAAGAACCTCGCTATGTCGCGCACGGAGCGCGAGAGGCATCCACTAACTGCAGTCAACGAGGCCATGACCATCTTCGGGCCTTTGGGGATACGCCCGTAGGTTCCCTTGAGCCCGGGAAGACCAGTAAATCCTGCAGGGATTCGAATAGATCCACCGCCGTCTCCGCCTGTCGCCATCGTGACTATTCCCCCTGCAACCGCCGCAGCGGAGCCGCCTGAGGATCCCCCTGGAGTGTGGTCGGTATGCCATGGGTTATTTGTAGCGCCATTAAGTTTTGTGTAGGTGAGGTTCACGCCACCAAACTCACTGGAGGTTGTGAGCCCGAATGGAATTGCTCCTGCGTCACGAAGTCTCGCGACCTTCGTCGAGTCGTAATCGGCCACTTCATCTCGCAGCGGCACGCTTGCCTCTGTCATTGGCCAGCCCTTAACGGCGTCCAACTCTTTGACACCGATCGGGACTCCACCAAAAGGAAGAGACACATCAGCAACGGAGGCTGCGGCGCGAGCGGCGTCAGCATCTAAGAATGAGAATGCGTTGAGAGACGATGCTGCAACTGCGGCGAGCGTCGACTCGAGCTCAGCACTAGGGGAGTGATCCCCTGAGCGGAATGCATCAACTAGCGAACATGTATCTCCGGACCACGGTGCATCTGTCATGGGCGGATGTTAGGCCGAATAGCCACAATCATGTTTTATCGGGTAGCGGTGGGGGTAACTCCGTCTATGTGCTGGGTTCAGCCACCGAACATTGTTCGCCACTGCTCAAGGGTTGGGAGTCGAAATACATAATTCGAGCTTCTGGTCTGCCCCATGGTCGCGTAGGAATCGGATGAGTACATGTGGCCCGGGTATAGGACGGTCTCATCTGGGAGTTTGCCAAGGCGCTGTGTGAGGCTTTCGTAGAGAGCATCGGAGTCTCCTCCGGGAAGATCGGTGCGCCCGCAGCCATCTAGAAAGAGAGTGTCGCCGGCGAGTAAGCAGCCATCAACAAGGAAGCACTGACTCCCTGGGGTGTGGCCTGGGGTATGTAGAAGAGATACCTCGATTGCTCCGATGGTGACCACGTCGCCGCCATCATGCTCGATCAGATCTGAGTCGGAGAGCCCGGTCATTCGCTTGACTCCCCATGCTTCTTCTCGCTGGACATGGAGCTTCGCCTCTACTCCATCCAATGCTAAAAGTTGCGCTGCTCCTTCGATCTCCCAACCCATCATCGATCCGCCGACATGATCCGGGTGGTAGTGGGTTGCGAGGGCTCCTGTGATCTTCATACCATCTATACCGGCAATCTCGACCAGTTCCTGAACTCCATACGCTGGGTCAATGATCATCGCCTCGCCGGTCTCCCGATCGCCGACTAAGTAGACGAAGTTGACCATCTGGCGTGCGATCTCGTTATCTACTGCAAAGTCACGCCCGGCTAGGAGCTGTCGAAAATAGAGGCGATTCTGAGTCATGGCTACGAGCGTACCGGCGCGAAGCCTGCAAGTTGCCTAACCTGAGGGGAGAGGTTTTAGATCGAGCCTCCAGAACCTTCTTTAGACAAGCCGATGGAGCCAGAAATATGCGTCAGATTGAGTACCGCACATGCCCGTTGTGTGAGGCCACATGTGGCCTTGAACTCCACATGGAGGGGAGTGATATCGCCCTCGTGCGTGGAGATAAAGAGGACGTCTTCTCGAACGGATACATCTGCCCCAAGGGCGCGGCCATAAAGGATCTCAATAGCGACCCCGATCGCCTCACCCGCCCGATCGTGCGACGCGGAAGCGAGTGGCATGAGGTCTCGTGGGACGAGGCGTTCGCAGTTATCGCAGAGGGATTCAAGGGAGTTACTGAGCGTCATGGCAAGCAGGCCATCGGTGCGTATCTGGGTAACCCATGCGCCCATAACTTGGCACCGATTATCTACAACAGAGTCTTGCTTCAAGCAATTGGCTCGACGAACGTATTCTCCGCGAGCACGGTTGACCAGATGCCAAAGCACGTCTCCTCGGGGTTGATGTTTGGTACTCCAATCTCAGTGCCGATCCCAGATATTGATCACACTGATTATTTGTTGATGCTCGGTGCTAATCCATTTGCCTCCAACGGCAGCCTCATGACAGCACCAGATATGCCAGGGCGTCTTAGGGCCATGAAGGATCGTGGGGCTCGCTTTGTAGTCGTGGATCCAAGGCGTTCGAAGAGCGCGGAGGAGGCAGATGAGCATCTCTTTATTCGACCGGGTACGGACGCTCACTTTCTATTTGGAATTGTTAATACGATCTTTGCAAGTGGACGTGAGGACCTTGGCCGTGCCGACGGCCTTACTGATGGGATTGAAGACTTGCGGCGCCTCGCAGAGAGTTTTACTCCAGAGGCAGTTGCCCCGATCTGTGGAATCTCAGCAGAGACAATTCTGCGTATAACTAATGAGCTGCTAGATGCACCGACAGCAGCTGTCTACGGCCGCATCGGTACCTGTACTCAGGAGTATGGAACCGTTGCGTCTTGGCTCGTTGATGTCGTCAACATTTTGACGGGGAATCTAGATAAGCCAGGCGGCGCTCTCTTCAACAAGCCAGCCGCAGGTAGCGCTAATACTGGCGGTGCCTCAGGAAAGGGTCGTGGATTCCGTACAGGGCGTCGCACGAGTCGCGTCGAAGGCCTTCCGGAGGTGCTCGGAGAGTTCCCGGTATCGACGCTTGGGCCTGAGATTGACACACCAGGCGATGGGCAGATTCGCGCGATGCTCACAGTCGCTGGTAACCCGGTCGTCTCGACTCCAGACTCTGGTCGGCTTGACGCCTCGTTCGCCTCGCTTGAGTTCATGGTCTCTGTAGACATCTATCGCAATGAGACAACGCGACATGCTGATGTGATTCTTCCGCCGGGGGGTCTGCTGACCAAGGGCCACTACGACCTTGCGCTCTACTCCTTAGCAATTAG
>CAMDSG010000044.1 GCA_945907055.1 Bifidobacterium breve
CGCAGATCATCTCGTCGCACTCCGCGACTAGTTGTCTCCGCCGTTGGAGTAATACTGGCGACTGCGTCCGCGATGCTCTCCCAAGTTGAGAAGCCACCGCTCCATGCTTTTTCGTAAGCAGCATCAGCGGTATCACTAAAACCACAGGCAAGTCGGTAGACATATCTAAGACGGGCTTCGCGCGTAGGTATGCCTGCACGTACGCAGCGCCCCTCTGCAGTTACTTCCCACAGCACTCGCTGCCCATCGGAGAGTTTGTTGTCTCGCGGCGCACCGGCAAACTCGGGGCTGAGGCGGTCCATCCCACGCAGTATCCCAACACCTAACTCGCGCAACGCTCGCTCTTCATCAAGAACCCGCGCCTTGAGAGTGTCTTCAAAATTCCCACCGGAGTACCAAAGGGAGATTCGCCCGTCGTCGAGATCAACATACGAAGCGATCATCGGCTGTGCGAGTTCTTCATCGACCTCAATAGTGATATTTAGGTCACTTGGGGCGCCGATCGCTAGTAGCACCTCATCTAGAAGTTCGCGCATACGACTCGCCTCAAAGAGCACGAGCGTGAACTCCTCAGGGATGAGGAGGAGATTCGCCACAGAACTCAGCCTGTCTTACCAAGTAACGCACGAGTCTCAGCGATCGATTCGGCCGCAAGCCCTGCAATCTCGTCGATCTCTTTGGTATCAAAGCCAGCCAACTCGCGGAATCTACGAGCAATCTGGATTGGGCTCTCGTCGGTCTCCCCGCGGAACCCACCAAGGCTGAAGAGTTTGTCGACTGCACGCTGGAACTCAAGAGCGCGCTCGCGCCTTTCAGGGTCGCGCTCAGTAAGGCGCCGAAGCCAGTCGGAGCCCATCTTCACGTGTGTAACTTCATCGGCGAGCATCCAGTCTTCACAGAATTTTAGAACTGGATCTCCCGAGGCCTGACCAAAATCCTTCATCGTATTGAAGACATCAATCGCTAGTCCCTCGAGCGCGCGATTTACTCCTGCAAGTCGCATCGCAGGGTCAGTCACACAAGCAGCCTCATAAAGAAACGTTGCCTCTGTATATTCACCGATCTCAGTACCCATGTGCTCGCCGAGTTTGACTGAGATCTCTACGTGGCGAGACTCATCCCAGCACTGACGTGCCATGTCAAGCTTGAGAGCAAATGGCGCTTCGGTGTCATCGAAATCGAATGTTGTACGCCCTGCAGCCTCAAGGGCCTGTATCTCCCCTACGAAAATTCCATGCATTAGAGATCGTGCTCGGTCGGGCGCTGCTGCTCGATCTGGCTGAAGGCGCGCCGTACTAATGGTGCGATCACGGACGCGTCCATTGCGAGGATCAGAAAACCCTTCGGCTAGGTCAGACCGGATAAAACGCTCGTCGCGTGCAAGCTCTTCGACTGGCAGAAATCTCTTCACTCTGGAACCGCCTCTGATTTATTCTCCAACTCATAAACTTCCTCTCCAAGCGTACCCGCTCCAGCGATACCACCCGCCACCACGATCAAGGCCTCAAGAGATTTCGCCCTCTCTGACGCACGCTCAATCTGCTCGGGGGTTTTTATGAGCGACTGAAGCAGCATCTCCCCCTCACGCCAGTCTTCGAACTCGTCCTGCAGCAAGAAATTGAGCGTACGAATTGTTGGTGCATCTGTGATGGTTGAGGTGCCGTTTAGGTGGTAGGTATATGCCGCAATAGTCCGGGGAAGCAGCACTCTAAATACGCCAACGAGTTTCTCAATTGTCAACTCCGCAGCCTCCGGCTCGATAAGCGCCTCAGCGAATGCAACTATTCCCTCGTTCGCTGGGAGGGTAAGGCGTGCCGGGTTCATCTCACGCAACTCCGGGAGCCGCTGCTGCAACTGCTCTGCATGCCAGGCGTGGTGATAGCAGTGGCGCCCAAGTACGAGTTTGACATCGAGTTCAGGGACTGTGGCGATCCATCCGCCTAGTGCCTCGAAGAGTCGCATCTCAAGCCATGCGTATGCGCCTACACGGCGTGCTGACTCCTCGACATCGAAGAGACCCGGTAGGGCTCTCCTGTCCCAAGGTGCGAAAGCGGGCCGGGGTTTACGTCCATCTACCATTCCGACATTCTCGCCACTCGGCGCCCCCCGGGTCAAACTCCGCTCGATGTTTCTCTCGGTGTTTCTCTCGGTGTTTCTCTCGGTGTTTCTTCTGCCGCTGTGCGCCCATGAGTTCCGCGCTCTGCAATGACAATGGCAGCCAAGATCAAAACGGCCCCAAGATAGCCGGGTATCCCCAAGCGCTCGCCTACGAAATACCCAATTACTCCAGCAACCACCGGCTCCACGAGGCTAATAATTGTTGTGCGCGATGGATCGACTCGGCGTTGAGCCCATGCAGATAAAGAGAATGCGATCGCTGAGCACCCGATCCCTGTATAGAGGATCGTCCAGAGAACATATGAGTCGATCTGCCCAAAGCCATCAATAATCGCGAAGGGCAAGCAGGCTATTGAGATGACAGCGAGTTGAGTCGCTACAAAAGCAACGGTGTTGAATCGGTTTGTAAAGGCTCCAACAATCACGTACCAGCCTGCATAGAAGAGTGCTGCCGCGAGAGTTACTACATCACCAAAATTTAACGAGAACGAAGCACCGGTTAGTAGATATAAGCCGACCATCGATACTGCTACTGCCTCAACAATTCCGCGTCGCGGCCATCTTCTATAAATCAGCGCCTCAATGATTGGTGTGAATACTGCGAATAGTCCGGTGATGAATGCCGAGTTGGAGACCGTTGTATGCCGAAGGCCAATTGTCTGAGCCATCGTGCCGGCCGCAGTAATCAGACCAACTACCACAGAGATGAAAATAAATATTCGCAGCGTGTCGGTGTGCCGAACCCGTGGTCCTCTCCACCCACCTCGAAGTGCAAATGGCAAGATCGCTGCTGCACCCACTGCGAAACGAATCGTGTTTAACGCAGCAGGAGTGGTTCGCTCTATAGAGACCTGAGTAAATCTGAAAGTAGATCCGTAGAGGATCGCTGCTAGTCCAATAGCCAACTCCGGGGCGTAAACCCAAAGGCTGCTGCGCCAAGAGCGATCGTTCGCGGCGGTCACCCCTGCCAACGGTTAGTAATTGGGAGTCGACGATCCTTGCCAAATGCCTTCGGGGTAACACGAACCCCGGGCGGTGATTGGCGCCTCTTGTACTCACTTCGGTCTATCAAACGAATAACTTGCTCAATCACCTCGCGTTCAAAGCCTTCTGCCTCAATCTCTGCGAGTGAAAGGTCACGCTCTACGTATGCCTCGATCACGCGATCGAGAATTGCATAAGGCGGGAGAGAGTCTTCGTCCTTCTGATCTGGGCGCAACTCCGCGCTCGGAGGCTTCGCAATTACATCGGCCGGAATGATCTCGCGACCAGATCGCGTATTGAGGTCGCGACACAACTCAAAAACAAGCATTTTTTCTACATCTTTTATAACCGCGAACCCACCCGCCATATCCCCGTAGAGAGTTGAGTATCCGGTTGCCATCTCTGATTTATTGCCTGTGGTGAGGACCATCCAGCCAAACTTGTTAGAGAGCGCCATCAAAAGTGTGCCCCTCACCCGTGCCTGAAGATTCTCCTCCGTGAGATCCGGCAAGCGATCTATAAATGACTCTGTTAGGAGAGACTCGAACGCAGCATGTGCAGCTTCAATGGGGATAGTTCTCGCCTCAATATTGAGCGCAGCTGCTAGAGCGGCTGCATCTATAAGGCTCCCTGGAGATGACCAACGACTCGGCATCAATACTCCGTGAACAGAATCTGCCCCAAGAGCCTCCACCGCAATTGCGGCAACGATCGACGAATCGATACCACCTGAGAGCCCAATTACGACCTCAGAGAAGCCATTCTTGCGGACATAATCCCGGGTGCCGAGCACAAGTGCCTCGAATACTTCATGGGTTGGCGATAAGAGCGGATGAACCGAGGGAGTCGCTGTAGACCCTGTTCTGATTGACTCAGTACTGACGAGAATCTCTGTAAGCGGCTCCGCATCAGGCCGCTTGATGTCTCGCCGATCCGCTCCGGTTGGTACCTCCAAATCCGCGACCAGGAGTTCCTCAGAGAATTGAGCAGCACGCGCCAGCAGCACGCCATGTTCATTAACGATCATGGAGGCACCGTCAAATATGAGCTCGTCCTGACCACCGACGAGATTGGCGTAAACAATTGGAATACCAGCCTCCTCTGCGCGCGTGCTCAACATCGTTTCACGCTCGGCGACTCTGCCTGCGTAATACGGTGAAGCGTTGAGGTTGACAATCAACTCTGCACCACCCGCAGTTTGAGAGAGTATCGGCCCGCTTCGACTCCAAGCATCCTCGCAGATTGTCACCCCGACACGAATGCCGGCAACGACAAATAGTGGACCGTCTTCTATTGATGCCCCAAAGTATCTCTGCTCATCAAATACTGAGTAGTTAGGCAGAAGGTGCTTACGGTAGATACCAATTATCGATCCACCTGCGCAGACCGCAGCAGAGTTCATTAGTAAACCTGCGGACTCCGGAAACCCAATGACTGCGACAGTACTCGTCGTCCTTGATGCAAACTCCTCTACGCACTCAAAGGACCGCTTAAGAAAAGCTTTCTTTAGTAACAGATCCTCGGGCGGGTAGCCAGTGATCGTTAACTCTGGAAAGACAACTAGATCGACGCCTGCTGATGCTGCCGCTCTATAGGCACTGAGGGCGCGCTCTAGGTTTCCTTCAAGGTCACCGACCACGAAATTCGACTGAGCTGCCGCGACGCGAATTAGTTGCACGCAGCAAGGATACGGCGCTAGAGGAGACTTGGCAGCAATAGCGATCTTTCCTGCTCTAGCGAATCAGGCCTTGCCCTGAGGCTCATCAGGGATTAGTCCGCGATGCTGAGCTAGGCGCATAATTGCCGGTCGCCGTCTAGCCCCGGTTTTTTGTCCTATGCGGTCGAGGTGGGACCTCACTGTGCTCGATGCGATTCCGAGGGCCTCCGCTATCTGATCATCGGTTAGCCCGCTTGCAACCAAAGTGATGACCTGCTTCTCGCGCTCTCCGAGTGCGGCACCCTCGGATTCGTCCACACCGATCCCGCGCCCCGCCGCCAACGCTGCTGCAACGACTACTGCAATCTCGGGGACAACAACGGCTGAGTCTCCGAGCACACCAGCGAGAAGCGAATCACGCCACGCCGGAGGGATGACAAGAACTGGCGACGAGAATACCGCAGCACTGAGAATTGTGCGCGCAACGCCTTGGCTACCGTCACCAGGGTCAACAATCACAAGGATGGCACCATGGGCAGATAGATCCGACGGGAGCACACGTGCACTCGTGACGCGCGCTGGAGTGATAGCGCGGCATAGTGCTAACAGCGCAGCTCTGACCGTAGGGTCAGTAGATACGACGAGCACCGAGGCGTCCATCGCATGCGGCGAGAATGAGCTTGCTGGAAGATTAGAACCGGACGCCTGAGAATTAGCCGTATCGGAATTTGGGCTCAAAGAATTACCCCCTGTTTGCATTACGTCGTACGGTAAACAACGGCTGGGACAACTACATGGATGTAATTAGTGTTTTAGATTGCTGGCAACAAGTTCTGACAAATCGTCATGGGTATTACCGTAGGCATAGCAGTGGGTATTTCAATGGGTAATCAACATGATCACCGCAACGGCGTAATTGCTGGCATAAGCGCGTACGTCATCTGGGGACTCCTAACCCTCTACTGGCATGCGATGAGGGGCATCAATGCATTCTCCCTAATTGGTTGGCGAATCGTTGGCTCCGCTGTACTTCTCGGCGCAGTTGTCTTCATCACTCGATCGTGGCGATCTTTGCGGCCGCTCGCGTCGCCGCAAATCTTTGCGCGCACATCTCTTGCAGCAATTGCACTCGCAACAAACTGGACCATCTACGTGTTCTCCGTAACGCATGATCGCGTTGTGGATGCTGCTTTGGGCTATTTGCTATCCCCACTTGGCCTCGTGCTTGCAGGCGCACTGATTCTTCATGAGCACCTTAGATTCGTGCAGCGATGCGCTATTGGGCTCGCAGCGCTGAGTGTTGCACTACTGGCATTTGGTTATGGCCGTCCACCAGTTTTCGCAGTTCTCATTGCACTTACCTGGACTCTCTACGGAGTACTTAAAAAACGCGTTCCCTTTGGCCCACTCATTGGTCTAACGAGTGAAGCATTCGTACTGCTCCCCCTGGCGATTCTTGCTCTCTCTGCTCAACAGGGGTTCGGAGACGGCGCACTCAATGGTGCGACGAGTACACAGACACAATTAATCGCGTTGGCTGGAGTAGCCACTGCTATACCGCTGCTCCTCTTTGCACGAGCCGCTCAGAGTGTCGCGCTCTCCACCCTTGGATGGCTGCAGTACATAGTCCCTACAATCAACCTTGCGTTAGGGGTTGCGCTCTACTCCGAGCCCATGCCCCCTTGGAGGTTGGCGGGCTTTGCTGTTGCTTGGTTAGCACTCTTCGCGGTCTCTATCGACGGACTGCGTAACGCGCGCGCAGGTTCCGCAACAGAGCCAGCAGTTGTACCCCTCGAGGGTTAATGCCGTAACAGCTGTAACCCGTGTTGCTGGGTTAGTGAACGCAGGATCCCCCGTGGGTGCCCTCTATCCCGGTAAACGGACCACAGACCTGTGGTGTCATCCAGACATGAATCATTGGGGGAGTTGCGCGGAATTCTCCCGAAGTACAGACGCCGTTAATAACAAACCCAACGACCTGCAAGCCGTTCCAGCAGAGATTCTGGTGATCGTGCCAAGTGGTAAAGGTCCCTGCGATCTCAGGGACATTCGCCATCGTATCGCCATGGTTGAGCATGTACATCGCAGATCCAAGAACCCATGAACCATCAGACTGGCGCTGAAGAACAACCGACTCAATCTTGGTTGCATCGAGTTCAATACCATCGAAATAGAACGCGGCGTTTAGGAAGTGCTCAAAGCCGGTGGAGCTGTCCCCTATCGAGGTATACCCACGCTGAATTAAAGCTGATCGCAGAGCTGCCTGCCCGACGAAGCCGGCATACTGCGCCATCGCCGCTGTCGAGGCATCAATAAGTGCCTGCGCTCGGATCACTTGCTCTGCGGTGAGGCGAGGATCGTCGATCGACGTAATCAGACTTGAGGATTCTTCGTCGACGATTGTGTTCTCAACCGACGGCGTCAAGAGGTTTACGCTACTTGTCGTCCCAGAAAGCACCAAAGTGATTACTCGATCTCCGCCAGTTGAAATATTTGGGTAGATCGTGAGTGGAACTACTTTTTTATACTGCCCGGGTAGAAACGTAAGCGTCTTGGCGAATGCCTTGTAATCGGTCCCCACTCCTGTGCCTGTAAGCGTTGCTACGACTGAGACTGGTGTAAGCGAAGGCGCTGAGAGAGTGACCCAGATTTTTCCCTGCCTCATAACTAAATTGCCCTCGTGCACGCTCCCGCCACCGGCACCCAAAATGGGGGTGGAGGTTGACTCAGAGTCGTCATCAATCAGGGTTCCGACGGCCATATGATCGTTAACATCGGCGTTAGTTGCACCGAGTATGTGAACTTGGAAGGTCTCGTCACTCTCAACGAGCGCGTCCGCATAAATAACGACATTTGCAAACGCCCCAACCCTTCCGGCGCGAATAGTCGCGGTCCTGAAGCCACCACCAAAGTCTTTAAGGTCCGTAGCACTGGCGTTATCTAACACGATGTACCAATCGACTATGACGTCGAGGCTCGTGGGTGCGTCGAGGGTAATTGGAAAAGAGATTGACCTTCCCTTGCCGACATTTCCTTCGACGGCCGATGAGTCGCCGATCGAGACGAGCGAGGTAGTCGCAGAGGCCGGGGCAGCAGTCGCAATCGGGGCGATTACCCCTGCAAGGAGTGCCGTACCAACTATTACTGATCGAAGTCTCATCATCTTGGTGTTCATTATTTCCCCCATTACATTCGACAGAGCGTCGTCGTTATAAGACACTCCTTCTGCGGAAGACTTGCGGCTACCACCTGAGGTGCGTTGAGTGTACAGAACCGACCGTTGCGTATACATACTGACCTGCAACCCCGTGCTTACACGGAGAAATCAACCCAGTATTAAAAGAACCATCGGGCCCAATCGTTGCGCTGAATGACCCGATGCTAAATGATCCTGAGCTTCTAGTACCCGAGCACTGAACAGTTACTAATTGCCCCGGCGTAAAGTTCGTGAGCAAAACGTCGAGGTATGCACATGCGGTACCGGATGCGCAGCCTGTTGTTGAAGGGCCTTTCGAGACTAATACCGCAGCAGCGCCTGGCACCACAGGTCCTGTAGTCGTGGTTGTAGTTGCAGCCGTCGTCGTAGTAACTGATGCCCGCGTTGTTGTCGTAACTCCGGCTCTGGTAGTTGAGACCGTAGCGGGATCGGCTGGAGTATCTGAGGATGACGCTTGAGTTGTTGTGGATCCGTTGCGAGCCGTAGTTGAGGTTGTAGATATGCCCGTGGCTCCGGTGGCGTAGGTTGCACCCGAGGAGCCTGTGGCCCCTGCAGAACTCGCCTGCTTATTGGATCGGCTCGTGGTAGTTGTACTCGACCCGGAGGTGATCTCAGCGGAGTTGCCGCCCGAGCACCCAACTAGGAGTATCGAGACTGCTGCTATCGCAAGAATAGGAGCGCGGCGGTATCGCTTATTTCCAGAAATGATCTCGGAGGAAAGAAGTGATTTGATGCCCATACCTTATGCGCAGCGGAGCCTTCGCGTCTACCTAAGTCGGAGTATTAGCTGAATCTCAAGGCTTCCAGTGCCCGCGACTGAGACAATCGGCGTGCTTGGAGTTTGAATCCCATACTCGGCGAGGGTAATTGGCGCCGCTCCGACTACGTCGATTGTTGCACCGTTCCAACGAGCCTCGACTGGAATCTCAAGGCTACGTGTCTGGCCATGGAGAGTGAGCATTCCCCGAAGCGTCAATGTGATCTTGCTCCCGCTAACGGGTTTAGCCTCGAGTTCAAATGGGTCCTCAACTACAAACTTTGCAGTTGGGAATGCTGAAGTCTCTAGAGCGTTCGATGCGAGGTAGGTATCACGCGGCACCCTGTCGCTAACGATGGAGGTTGTATTCGCCTCGATCTCCAGATTAGATACCTCAAGACCGGAGACGTTAAGACCTCCGGTCACATCAGAGGTGCGACCGACCGCGTCTTTGTCGATGATCTCGCCGATAAATCGCTCTGAAACGCGATAGCCGACGAAGGAACCTTCGGAGATTCTCCACTCGCCATCCGCACTACCTAAACCGGTCGCCCCTGAAGCTCTGTCAGGGAGCGACGGTGCGCTCGGCTCATCGCCACTCAACGCATACCAACTGATACCAGCGATCAATACAACGGCGAAGCCACCTAACCCAATAAATAAGTTTCGTTTCTTCATTGGGCTACGACTCTAAATGCGCCGCGCATCGAAGGGTGTATACGACAGAAATACGTATAAGTACCGGTATCAAGATCGCTCGGGGTGCTCCATGTAAGGCGGTTGGCGGTAGGAGGGCCTGCTATCCCAAGCTCTCCTGAATCAAACTGAACATCTGCATTTGCTCTCGGGTAGGCAATGCCGGTGGAGCGATTACAGGGAGCCTTGCAGGCAGTAATCGTGTGCCAAATCCCATTCGCTAGCGGAGCGTCAATTGAGTTATCGAACGTGATGCTCTGCCCCTGTTTTACAGTTGGCACAGAGTCAGCAACCGTCAGGTCGCCGCGCGCGTAGACGAAATTCTCTATTTGAATATTCGTTACCTGCTCAACTTGGTTAGGGAGCTTAAGAGCATTAACAAAGTCTTTTGGAGCTGGCTTGCCTCCGTGGTTGTTGTTCTCTGGAAGGTGGCCGTGAGTCAGCACTGCTTTCGTGCGGACCACTTTCTTAAATGGATCCGTGACGCGTCCCTTGACATCCTCTGCATCGGCGGCCCAGATCACCATGATGCCCATTGACTCATACCAAGATGCCTCTGAGGTGTCATAGGCAACCGTCGTCTCAAGCACATCGCCCTTCTTGAGATCAACGCGATAATTCTGTGGAGTCACCGTCATCGCCACATCCCAAGAGACTGCACCGGCAGGCTCGTAGTAAATCGCCTTGCTTCTAAATAGATGTGTTGTATCCGACGAACCAGGCTTGGCGGACCCCTTTGGAACTTTCGCACCATCGCGCCTGAGCCAAAGATCGTTGTATAAACCCCCTGGGTGGAGATGCCCGCTGGCAGAGACCAAGACCATGTCGCGATCTACAGTCCACTCATTGAGCGCCTTGCCTGGGTAGGGACTTGTTGCTTGGTCAGGGTAGGTAAATACGCCATCCGTACCCGTTCCCTTATGCGCATCGAAGACGGGGTACACCCCACCGTTCTGAATATCCATCCAGATTGGCCGCGCTGGAATGATGGACTTTCCAGCCTTCGAGGATGCAGGGATGAAGTCGACGTCGTAGGTAACCCATACAACATCTTTCTTGGCGAGCAAGTTATGAAGCATGTAGTTAAAGAGCCAGCGATCAGTTGTCTTATAGGGGTAGCCGAATCCATCGGGGAGGATTGCCGCGGTCTTCTCCTCGCCCGCAGCAAAGAATCTCTCGGGAGTACTCGCCGTTGCATCCTGGTTGCTTACGTTTAGCCAGACGCCGTGATGCAGGTGAATTACGTCAACAGCGGGGATCGTTCCATCAGCCCTTCGAAGGTCAGGGCGAATTGCGGTGATAAAACCATCGACCTTGGGCTGCGGGATTCCGCGGGTGAAGTCAATGCTGTTCTGGCCAGGCAAGATCTCGAATGGCCCAACCTTGAATTGCAGACGCTTAGCGCCAGGCGCCGGGTCGTTGGAGGCGATCCTTGGAGCGGCTGCCTGCTTGGCTGCGGCTGGGCCGCCGAGCGCCAACAAGGTCGAGGCTGCGAGGACGGAGATAAGGATTACGTTAACGAGCTTGGAGGGTTTTCTCATCCGGGAAACGCTACCCGTAGAGTTCGGAACGCAAGCATCGCAGTCGCGAAAATTGGTTCATTATTAGGAAACTTTAAGGAATTACTCGCCTTCTGCGAGCCCACGAGTAAGGCGTCGTTGAGATTTCGAGCGAGAAACTCTTACCCCCGGAAGAAAACTCCTCGAGTCTGACAGAATAGGGGGATGGAACCACAGGCTGAATACGTATTACGCACCGTCGAGGAGCGAGGGGTTCGATTTGTTCGCCTCTGGTTCACCGATGTGCTCGGGTCACTTAAATCTTTTGCCATCACGCCGGCGGAGTTAGAGACGGCGCTCGAAGAGGGCATGACATTCGATGGATCTGCAATTGAGGGATACAGCAGAATTCA
>CAMDSG010000045.1 GCA_945907055.1 Bifidobacterium breve
ATTGCATTGACGGCGCGTACCTCAACATCGCAGGTATTACCCGCACCACACGTAATCGTTCTCGTGGTGGCAGTGCTACCCGTAGAGGACCAAGCGCTAAAAGTAGATCCTGCATCAACCGAGTAACGGGTCTCGTAGTGCGTTAACGCTGGAGAGCCGAGAACGGCTGGTGCGGTCCATGAAATATTGACTGTCCCCGAGGTTGATCCTGTGACCACTGTTGTGCCCGTTGGGTCGCCAGGGAGCAGCGCTCCAACCGCAGATGCAAAACCTGTGAGTGTGCTTTCATTGTCATCAGCATCAACAGTCTGCATCCGAACAAGGCAATTAACTCCACCTGTGCATGCAATGCTTGCAGTGTGCGGGTACACACTGATCGTGTCAAGAGCTATCTCTTCGTTGGGGTCGGTCATCCAACTACCAGCGCTCCCACAGGATGCCTCGCAGGTGTAGAAGCGATAAGCCCTATCTGAGGCTGGTCCTACACCGGTCTCAGCTGCTCCACTAAATGTCACATCGATGAGGTTCTCAGTAGAGCCAATAGCGGCTGATACTGCTGTTGGCGAGAATGGAGAAATTGCGCGGTAGACCCACGGGCTTACCCCGCCGCGCGTGTTGGTGGAACGAACTCTGTACGAGCAGGTGCGCTGAAGAGCGCCGCACTCATCGGCGAGGTTCGGGGTCGGACCAATCACAACATTTGTCGACGCACTCCAAGTACCTGTATTTGAATTACAGAGGTTTAAACAAGACTGGACGTCGTAGTCGTCATCAACCAACCCAACGGTTGGGGGTGTCCACTCGACCAGTGTGTCGGCGGCACCCGCAGATGCCCCAGATGTCTCCGGGTGTATAGCGCTGACAGAGACGACTAGATTTTTAGGCGCTCCAGGAGTGACGCGCAGCGCTCCCGAGTTCGACCATGGACCTGCACCAATACCATTTACGGCTTTCACTC
Source organism: Bifidobacterium breve (assembly GCA_945907055.1). Classification (GTDB taxonomy): domain Bacteria; phylum Actinomycetota; class Acidimicrobiia; order IMCC26256; family IMCC26256; genus IMCC26256. The sequence continues at coordinate 959 of CAMDSG010000045.1, forward strand.
GGTACATGCAGGAAGTCCCGCCGGTACAAGATGATGAAGCTGTATATGTAGGCCCTGCTTCGCCGCTAGTAACTGCGACCCACGACCCTCCATCGATTCGCTTCTCTACCGAGAAAGTGGAGGCGAGCCCGCCGCTGCGGCTAGGGGCTTTCCACGTAAGGTCTACGTCAGAGAAGTCTGTGCTAACTGCGCGCAGGCTTCGAGGTGCCGAAGGTACTGTCCAAACGATTTGAGCCTCAGAACTAGCGGCGCTAGTTCCGGCAGAGTTCTTTGCAAAGATTTTGTAAGCACAGATATCTGGATAGGTCTCGGTGCAGGTTTTAGTTGCGCGCAGAGCAATCGAATTAGTTGGTGTTGCGGCAGAGAAGGTGCCGGTTACTCCACCGACAACGGGTGCACTGGCGACCATGTAGGTTGTGAGCCCACCACCCAAATCGGCGGGCGCGATCCAGGTGAGCCTCACCTCTCCGACCTTCGGTCCTGGGACTGCAGCCGGTGATGTTGGCGAGCCGGGAGTCGTAGATGCGCCGGCGATACTCGCCGCAATCAGAATAATTCCTGTACCTATGATCGTTGCAAGGCCGATGACCAATCTCGAGAAACGCCTAAGCCTCTTTTGGCTGTCCTTCACAACGCCCCCATTTGATATCTACTTCAAGCCTCTAAACGCCCCTTTTCTACCACTTAGAGTGGGGAGACGCAAGGGGCAGCGCTTGAATCTGCATAACTATAAGTGCCAAATTATAACTTCAACAATAGGAGCAGTTCGCTTTTGAGCCCCCGGCATCGCTGAGTTCTCTTGGGCTGTTTGAGTAAGAGTTCTCGGCTCTAAGGCACCCGTGAGCCCCGGCAATTACGGTTGCCGTTCCCCCTAGAGTGTGAATGGCCAGTAGCAGTGGGATCTCGCTGATGAGTTCCCTGATGGAGACCAAGGAATGAACCCGACCAATCCGGAGCCGAGTGCGAGAGACTCGGGAGAGACTCCCGCAGAGATGGATGCTGTTGTCACGCGTCTCGGTGAGCGAATGGTGATTGGCGAGGGAATGCTGGCCTCGCCAGATCAATTCATTAAGGCTATGGCAGTTAGCCCTGATGGCTTCTCAATTTGGGATGTGGTGCGTTCGACTGATGGCTCGATCCGTGATTTTGAGTTCAGGTTTATGAACTCAGCGGCCGCAGAGATGCTCAGGAGGTCTGCCTCCGATTTAGTTGGGCGGTTCTGCTCCGATGTCTTCTCGGAGGCTGCGGTTCATCTAATCGCTCGCTGGGGCGATGCTGTAGAACGCGCTGGGCAATTTCATGAGGAGATTGCAATCTCTATTCGAGGAGAGAAGCGATGGATCCATCAGCAAGTCCTATCTATCGGCGAGGCAGTCGTCGTTGTTAGTCAGGATGTAACGGAACGACGTTTGGCGCAGAAAGCTCTAGAGCGAATGGCACTGCACGACCCGCTCACTGGGCTACCGAATCGCGCGCTTGCTGCGGACAGAATTGGTTGGTCGCTCGCACAGCAGCGGCGAGTGGGCGGTGTAACTGCTGTGATATTTGTTGATTTAGATCACTTTAAGCGTGTCAACGACTCGCTGGGCCATGCAATTGGAGATCATGTTCTTGTAGAGGTTGCATCACGCATCCGTGGAGCTGTCCCTGCAGAGGCTGTAGTGGCCCGACTTGGAGGCGATGAGTTCTTGATCTGCGCTCATCTTCCGAGTGCTGAAGCGGCGATGGCCATAGCGGAGCAAGCACGAAGAGCTCTCGATGAACCTATACGTAAGGCCGGTCGTAGCGTGATTATCTCTTGCTCTATAGGTGTTGCATGCGCAGCTAGCTCACGCGAGCCTGATGAACTGATTCGTAACGCAGACCGCGCTTCTTATGAAGCGAAGCGCAATGGCCGGTCAAGAGTCTCGCTATTTGATGAGGAAATGCGTGATCGTATTAGTGATGAAATGCATATCGAGTCTGAGTTCAAATCGGCCCTTGTCGAGGGCCAACTCGAGCTTCATTACCAGCCAGTAGTGGATACCCTCACCGGTAAGGCCTCAGAGTCTGAGGCGCTAGTCCGGTGGCGTCACCCTGTCCGTGGACTGCTGTATCCAGATTCGTTTATAGATGTTGCAGAAGAAACCGGCCTTGTGGTCCCGCTCGGCGACTGGGTCGCCGCTGAGGCTGCTCGACAGTTATCCGAATGGGATCACTCCGGGAGCCGGATTGATCGCGTATGGATAAATATGAGTGCGGCGGAACTCGCTCACCCAGGGTACGGAGAGAGAATGTCGAATTACGCCTTGATGAATGGACTGGAGGCTGGACGAATTGGTGTCGAACTCACCGAGCGCGTGCTTCTCGATGAAGCTTTAGAGGCCGGCGGGGAGTTTGCTGACCTTGCTGCAAGAGGTTTCCCTATCGCCATAGATGACTTCGGGGTTGGGTTCTCCTCGCTTCGATATCTGCATGTCCACCCCGTACATACTCTGAAGATTGACCGAGCGTTCGTCAGCACCGTCGACATGGGCCCTCGAGAGACTGCGATTCCAAATGCTGTGGTGCGTCTCGGCCACGGCCTTGGGTTTCGCGTCACGGCTGAGTGCGTGGAGACGAGCTCCCAGGCTGCCCGTCTGGTGGAGCTTGGATGCGATTACTTGAGTGGCTATTTATTCGCGCCGCCTACGACACCCGACGATTTCGCCGAGGCAGCCTCAGAGGCAGAGTCTGTCTTCGCAAAACTGTAGAACTTGCTCTCAGTATTCGGTGGGGGATAATGGCGTGATGGATGTACACCTTCTCGACGGCACCTACGAACTCTTCCGCCACCACTTTGCGCTGCCCTCGAGTATCGACGCTGAGGGAGTCGAGATCGCAGCGGTTCGCGGTGTTCTGAACTCTGTAGTGACGATGCTCGATGAAGGTGTTACCCATATCGCCGTAGCTACTGACCATACGGTTGACTCTTTTCGAAACGCTATGTATGCAGGTTACAAAACCGGAGAGGGTTTAGAGGAGGAGCTATTTCTCCAGTTCGCCATTCTTGAAGATGCACTCAGTTCATTGGGAGTATGCGTCTTGGCTATGACTGAGTATGAAGCCGACGACGCTATGGCCTCGGCAGCGCGAATAGCAGGTAACGATGAGCGCGTATCTCGGGTCCATTTGTGTACCCCCGATAAAGATTTATCTCAGTGCGTAGAGGGAGATCGCATCGTTCAGGTGGATCGTCGTAGAGGGGAAATACGTAACGCCGATGGGGTCCGTGCCAAATTTGGAGTCTCTCCGGAATCGATCCCCGATTGGCTTGCCCTTACAGGCGATACAGCAGATGGATTCCCCGGCTTAAAAGGTTGGGGAGCGAAATCCTCGGCACTTGTGCTTAAGGAATATCTACATCTTGAGAACATCCCTCGCGACCCATCGCAGTGGACGGTGCAGGTTAGGGGAGCGTCAAGACTCGCCGAGACCCTTGACGCCTGTTTCGAAGATGCGCTCTTATTTCGCGATTTGGCAACGCTGAGATACGACGCAATCTCGAGTGGCGTAGACGATTGGGTGTGGACTGGCCCGCGCAGCGACTTTCAGAGTTGGTGCGACCGTCTAGGCCTAGGCCGATTATCGCAGCGGGTTGATCACATTTTGCAACGACGCTAGACGTCTGCTGGTAGCTCAAACTCTCTACTAGCCAAGACTGCGAATCAACTCTGGTGCATCTGGCGCATCCCTGCGTTGCAGAAACTGCTCCCTCGGTACAACCCCGCTTGGCCCTGCGAATGATTGAGCGGACGTGATCCGCAATTCCTTCAGGTCGAGTGCCTCGTTGCCAGAGATAAACGCTCTAACTACATTCTCCGAGAGGGCACAACCGATTGGTGCTACCCCCACAGTGGGAATCTCGGAGAGTAGATCGAGAGACTCAAATATTTTTGGGGTCACAAAAACTCTCCCGCCCCCTGAAACGACAATCGGTACAAGCACGCAGGCGGGGTCAAGTACGGCTACCTCCACTGCACCAATTACGCGTATCGGCCTCGATTCCTCTCGAAGCGACCTACTGAGATTGTTATCGTCACCGGTGCGCATTACAACGATTTCGCGCCCCGCAGAGAAATCAGCAAGAGAGCTCATCGTCTGTGACCAACCAAGACTCAATATTGGACGTTCGTCTGCCCCTAACGACGCGCTCCCAATCCAGGTTTGCCCAATCCAGGTATGTAGGTAAGACGCGGTTGCGTCATTGCGTATCTGATCCCACGTATCCCAAGCCACCATACGGGGCTCCAAGGAGCCGATGACCCGACTACACACCCACCAGAGCCTCGGGGAGTATGGGTGATAAGAGAGCAATCGTCGGCATGCTACGACCAGCCCAGCAGGGTCATCATCAAAGTCGGCCAAGCAATCAATCGCTTCCAGGAGAAGCGACTCCTCGTCTATGCCCTTTGTCCAGCGAGCAATAGCGCGCAGGCGTTCGAAGGGTTGCACCTTCTCCGACTCTTTCCTACGCCGGCTTCGGCTCTTTTGGAAGGCCCAACACTCGCTCGCCAACGATGTTGCGCATTACCTCATCGGTGCCGCCAGCGATCCGCATTCCGGGCACTCCTAGAACAAACTCGTTCCACGCGTAGGTTCCCCATTCGCCAGTATCTGCAATCATTCGCGCTCCGAGCATTTCACCTAATAGTTGTGAGATGAGCGACATATTCTCGGTGAGCGCCAATTTTGCAATTGACATTTCGGGCCCCGGTAGTTGCCCAAGGCGGATCTTTGCCATCGCCCTTAGGTTCGTGAATCTTGCGACACTGCCACGGATGTATATGTCAGCTAGACGCTGCCTAGTAATCGGATCGTCTGAGCATCCAAGGAACTTCGCCAACTCAATGAAGCGTGTCATGCTCATTGTTCCGACACCGCCGCCGCCTCCACCAATCGCGGCTCGCTCATTCATCAGAGTAGTGAGGGCAACACTCCAACCGCCATCAACATCACCGAGCAGGTGAGATGTTGGTACCCGCACTTCGTTAAAGAAAACCTCGTTAAAGGAAGCACCTCCGGTCATCTGACGTAGAGGGCGAATCTCAACCCCTGGGGCATGCATATCGACGAGGAGCATGGTCAAACCCCGGTGCTTGGGCTTCTCCGGATCAGTGCGCGTGATGATCTCTCCGATATCAGAGTAATGAGCACCAGAGGTCCAGACTTTCTGACCTGTAACAATCCACTCGTCGCCATCAAGCACGGCCTTTGTCTGAATACCTGCAAGGTCCGATCCAGCAATAGGCTCAGAGAAGAGTTGGCAGCCGACGATTTCCCCACGATGCATTGAGCGTAAATATCGTTCACGTACCTCAGGTATTGCATGAGCAAGGATCGTTGGGGCAACCATTCCGAGGCCTATCCCAAACATCGATTGGCTGGGAGTTGAATACTGGCTAGAAATTTCCCGATAAGCGCGCTCGTGGCCTGCGCTAAGACCTGAACCACCGTACTCAGATGGGCCAGTGATCCAGCCGAAGCCGGCATCAAATTCACTCGCCTTAAATGCTTTTGCTGCGGCTAACTCCATCGCCTCCTCGTCGGGAGATTTCTCCTCTAGAACTCCAACTCGATCGTCGCCCTTGCCCCACTCGAATGCCTCATCGGATCGGCGCTCAAACTGGGTCTCTAAAAACGCAGTAGCGGCTGCCTTGAAATCTTCAATTGATGGATTCGTATCGACGATTGTCATGGTGTCTCCGATCTGGGAAGAGTAAATATCGTTTCAAACGTGATTGCTAGAGAACGACACTGCTAGGGAAAAGGTTACAGGCTTTCGGTATTGAGGCTTCGTGCTTGCGATTTTCAGGCTCAGTCAGTAAATCCAATCTGGACGTTGCGAATTTTAGAGGAGTGTTGATGGAGAATCGCTGCCTGGTTCGCTAAGCAGAGCAGTAAGAGTCGAGAGTGCTTTGGCCAAAGGAATCATCCTTAACTCTCCCGCAAGTTTGAGATTGCCATCGTCAATTGCCTGCTGAGCATTCATATTTCCGCTGGCGATCTCGATTGCTGTCTCTTGCCCGAGGTGGACCGAGATATCGCAGTCAAGGCCCTCTGAAACCGAGATTTGCCCTTCCTTGAAGGAGACCGTGTACATCCAGAGCCCTCGTATCTCGACACCGAGCCGGAGGGTCAATTCAGGCGGTATCTGGCCCTCGCCAATCTGCGCAGCACGTGCTGCGAGCGTCTCAGGATTGAAAAGGCCTTTCACGCCCTCCACCTTATCCATCCAAGCCCTGAACATCGGGCTCAACGCCTTTGGCCTATTTTGTCCTCATCAAGATTCAGAGAGGATGTAGCAATTCGCCGTATCCTTGAAACACCATGCCTCTCGATAAGACAGATACCAATCCAGGCGAACGACAGGCAATCCCTAAATTGCCCCCCAGCCTTGTAGAGGCAGGTGCCGCAGCCGAGGCTCGCGTGGTGAAGTTACTCACAGAGGAGATCGAGCGTTGGAGCAGTATCGACCCCAATCTACGCGAACCGATTGAGGCGCTAAAAAATTTCGTGATTTCTGGCGGTAAGCGATTACGCCCTGCCTTCTGCCATTGGGCGTTCATCGGTGCTGGCGGTTCTCCAGATGACGCTGCGATGATTGATGCTGGAGCGGCACTCGAGTTGCTCCACAGCTTCGCTTTGATTCATGACGATGTGATGGACGGGTCTGACAGGCGGAGGGATCTCCCGGCTGTGCACCGTCATTTTATGAATCGTCACTCCGAAGCTTTGTGGAATGGTGAAGAGCGGCGATTTGGTGAGGGCGCCGCGATTCTTATCGGGGATTTTGCCTTTGTTTATGCCGATCGGCTCATGGCCAGATGCTCCCCGACTACACGCAAGATTTACGATGAACTCAGACTCGAACTCTGCGTTGGCCAATATTTAGATCTGCTTGGGACTGCAGCGGGGGAGCGCAACGCTGAGAGGGCTAGGCGTATCGAGTGGTACAAGTCGGGCAAGTACACGGTAGAGCGACCGCTACATCTCGGAGCAGCCCTGGCCGGGCGCTATGACGATCTAGCGGAGGATCTATCTGCCTTTGGTCTTCCCTTGGGTGAAGCTTTTCAGATGCGTGATGACATCCTTGGAGTCTTCGGAGATGCTGCGGTGACAGGCAAACCAGTAGGCGACGATCTCAGGGAGGGCAAATTGACCCCGCTAATCGCCTATGCCTCCGAGCGTGCAGATGCCTCACAGGCCAAGCTTCTCGATCGCGTCGGAGCCCCCGACCTACATGATGAAGAGATCGAGTTGCTCTCTGCACTCCTAATTGAGACGGGGGCAGTAGATGCAGCCGAGGCCTCGATCAAACGGCTAGTTGCCGAGAGTATGGAGGCGCTTTCTCAAGTCGATATAACCGAGGAGGCGCGCCACGCTCTTGGGGAATTAGGCCTCTTTGTGGCTTGGCGAGATCGTTAATTGAATAGCAGCGCATTACCCATGTTTGTAACCAATAGGCCGGTACTATTCGACGATAATGCCCCTGATAATGCCGACAACAATGCCTGAGCCGCTTACCTCCGCTATACGCGTTCGCGGTCTCAAGAAGCAATACGGATCTCGCAATGCGGTTAATGGCATAGATCTTGAGATCGGAGTCGGAGAGGTCTTTGGAATCCTTGGACCCAATGGCGCGGGTAAGACAACGACCGTTGAGATTTTAGAGGGTTATAGAAAACCTGACTCCGGCACCGTTAAGGTTCTTGGTCTTGATCCATGGGGCCAAGGTGACGCACTAAAGCCTCGCATCGGCGTGATGCTTCAATCTGGGGGTCTATCTCCAGGGCTAAAGCCATTAGAGACGCTGCGTCTTTATGCAGCGTTCTACCAGTCTCCTGATGAGCCAAATCGTCTCCTCGATCTGGTGGGTCTCAACGACTCAGCTCAAACTCCGATACGCAGGCTCTCTGGGGGTCAGTACCAGAGGCTCTCTCTTGCTCTAGCGCTGATAGGTCGTCCGGAGGTTCTCTTCTTAGACGAACCGACTGCCGGGATGGACCCGCGAGCTCGTGCAACTACATGGGAGATCATCCAAGCACTCTCCGAACGAGGTGTCACGATCGTACTGACGACACACAATCTCGCCGAGGCGGAGACCCTCTGTGGGCGTATCGCAATTATTGATCGTGGGTGTGTAGTGGCAGAGGGGAGTCCCGGTGAGTTGACTGGCTCTGTGCTGCGACCCGAGACGGTATTCACAAGTATCGCTGGCTTGAATCTTGATCCACTGCGCTCTTCATTAGCAGTTAATGCTGAGATGTGTAGAGAAACTCTCGACGGCACCTATGTTGTCGAGGCCCCTACAAGCACTCAATTGGTACGTGAAGTTCTCGACTTCCTAAGCGCGTTCGATGCACCTTTGTTCTCACTCGCTACAGGTCAAGCGACTCTCGAGGATGTCTTTCTTCAATTGACCGAGGAGACACCGTGAAAGCGCGAGGAGTTCTCGCACAAGCACGGGCTGAGACCGCGCTCGGGCTCCGTAGAGGAGAGAGCCTCGTAGTGACAATTGGTATACCAGTCGGTGTGCTGCTCTTCTTCGGGAGAGTACAGACAATCGCTGTCGATGGAGATCCGCTAGATTTTCTTGTTCCAGGCGTATTAGCCCTGGCAGTGATGTCGAGCGCAATGGTCAGCCTAGGCATTGCGACTGGCTTTGATCGCCGCTACGGAGTCCTTAAGCGACTCGGCTCCACACCCTTGACCCGCTCTGGACTACTTGCAGCCAAAACCCTCTACGTATTGGCGATTGAGACCATTCAATTATCTGTACTAATTGGTGTCGCACTACTTTTGGGATGGCGAGCCGGTGGTGGGATACCGCTTGCGTTTTTGTTTCTCCTGATAGGAACAATTGCTTTTGCCGGTCTCGGGCTCTTGCTTGCAGGAACTCTCCGAGCAGAGGCCAATCTCGCTGTAGCAAATGGGCTCTACTTGGCTCTCCTGTTCTTAGGCGGTATGGCCTACCCTTTAACGAAGCTCCCCAGCGCAATCAGAAGTCTCGCCGAGTTACTCCCAGCAGCAGCGTTGGCTGAGAGCGTACGCGGGGCGCTGGATTCACCGATAGACGTCCCCGTGAAGAGCGTTGTAGTTCTGGTTGTGTGGGCAATCCTGCTGCCAGTTTTGGCCGCCAAACTTTTCCGCTGGGAAGAATAGCTAAGCACTAGAAGAAGCACTACAAATCGAACTTAGGATCCTCTGACTAATTCCTCGACGGCAAGTTTCAATTCATTTGAATTTGGTCTTCCATACCACCGTCGAACAATCACACCTGATTTGTCAATCAGAAACGTTTGTGGCGCTGCTCGAACTCCATAATCCTTTGCCACAGTTCCCCTTGAATCGAAACCTAATTGCCAATTGGCGCCCTCTGAAGCTGCAAACTGCAGAGCTTCTCTGCGAGCGTCTTTGAAAGTAATGCCGACCATTGAGAGTTCCTCAAGAGAATATTGCTTGCGGATGCTCTTCAATTCGGGGAATTCTTCTCGACATGGGATGCACCAGGATGCCCAAAAGTTTAGGAGGGCAGGGGCAGTGTTGGAGTTAGCGACAGCGAGTCGGTTACCGGGCATCAGGTCGGGGACGGAGAACGTAGGAGCCTTCGAACCGACAACTGCAACCCCGGGAACGCTTGGCTGTACATCCACTGTGGTACTAGAAGAAGGTACTCTCGATGCTGTTGTTGGAATGACAATCTGATTGTCTCTACCATTGCTGCCAGCTACAACGGCAGAAACAACACCCCAGAGAATCAAAACAAGTAAACCGCCTCCAAGGAGCACTCTCGGAGAAATGCGGCCTGCGTTAGAGATGGAGGTTCGCTCCCTAGCCCAGCGCATTGCGGAGAAGAACATCAATCGCGACCATCGCGAAGAGAATCGCTAAGTAGGTATTCGAGAACATGAAGAATTTGATTGCGCTCTCAGGTGTCATCCCTCGCATTAGTCGGAATGCAAGACCGACAAAGAGAGAACTGAGTACCAAAGCAGACGCTGTATAGATCCACCCGACCGTCCCGGTAAGTTGGAGTGAAAGGGATGCAATCGCCACAAGTATCGAGTAGATAAATATCTGCTGACCCGCAACTTTGAGGCCCTTAACAACAGGGAGCATCGGGATACCCGCCTTGGCATAGTCGTCTCGATAGCGAACCGCCAACGCCCAGAAATGTGGCGGGGTCCAGAGAAAGATGATCACAAAGAGCAACCAAGGTGCGATCGCCAATGAACCGGTAACAGCAGCCCATCCGACTAGTGCAGGGACAGCACCTGCTGCTCCTCCAATAACAATGTTCTGTG
>CAMDSG010000046.1 GCA_945907055.1 Bifidobacterium breve
ACGCCCAACCCTTACTCTTGGCCGCGACGCCCAACCCTTACTCTTGGCCGCGACGCCTGGCAACGGCGAAGCAGGCGATGGCGGCGGCGGCTGAGACGTTGAGGCTGTCTAGGTGCCCGAAGGTTGGGATACTCGCTATGAGGTCGCATCTTCCACGCGTGAGTCTCGAGAGGCCGCTCCCCTCTGCCCCGAGCACAATCACAATCGGAGCATCCGCTACTGGGATTTCATTTACATCGACATCTCCATCAGCGTCTAATCCAACTGACCAGACTCCAGCCCGCTTCGCCCTCTCAAGAAATGACGGAACACCTGAGGTCTGTGCAATCGGAAGCCACTCAGCGGCACCTGCTGCTGCCTTCATTGCAGAGGGAGTCAACCGGGCGCTTCTGTGCTTAGGGAGCACAAATCCTGTGGCGCCTGCCTGCTCAGCAGTTCTCATTACTGCACCCAGGTTGCCAGGGTCAGTCACACCATCAAGCACAACAATGAAGGCCCTCGGGTCCTCGAGTAGTGCGTCAATCTCGACGGGCTCAATCGAGGAGGCGAGAGCAATCACACCTTGTGGCGACTCCGATCGAGCAACCGCCTCCATCTGGGTCGCACCGACTTCGCGCACGCGCACGCGCTGTTCGCCAGCAAGCTCAATAATCTCTTCGATGGCCGGGGAGTTCTCTCGCCCTACTGAGATTAATAATTCCTTTACATCTCTTCTATCGGCGCGCAACAACTCGCGTACTGCATTGACGCCCTCAACTTGATCCCCGCCTAACCCACGCTCGCGCTCTGGCGGCTGCGAGGAGTAATTGTCGAATCCATCAGAGTCGCGCCCACGGCCGCGGTCTGAGAAGTCTCCGCGCTGCTCATTCGAACCCCTACGCCCGCCGTCGCGATAACCACCTCGACCGGAGTTATTACCTGCTTTATTTCCCGAACTATTGCCGCCACTATTTCCTGCTCTATTTCCGGAACTATTACTTCCGCGCTGTCCGCCGCGCCGGTCGTTACTCATCGGTGCCACTGCGTACCGCTAGGTCCGTCCTCGAGCACAACACCGCGCTGGGCGAGTTCGTCTCTGATCCTGTCGGCTCCAGCAAAGTCTCGTGACGCTCGCGCCTCTTCACGCTGCAGCACCAATGAGTCAATCTCATCGGCATCGTCACCGCGCTCAGGCGTCTTCACCATTACCCCAAGGGCACCTGCAAGCTCAAATGCCGTCGCTGCAAAGGTCCCAGCGGCGAACAAGTCTCCAGCATCTATTGCAGAGTTTGCAGTGCTAATTGCATCGAATACAACGGCGAGTGCGGCAGGGGTTCCGAAGTCTTCATCCATGGCTGCGCTAAACGCCTCAACTGATGCAGTATCGGTCGAGCAGTCTGCCGGCAGGTCATTGGCATTTGCGCGCCTTGCTAGAGCATCGAGGCGCTCAACAGCCTTGCCTGCGGCCTCAATCTCAAGCGGGCCGAGTTCGGTCTGCGCACGATAATGAGTCTGCAGTACGGCGACCCGAACCGCCCTTCCGCCATGCGCGTCGATTGCCTCTCCCAGCGTGGTGAAGTTACCTAGCGACTTCGACATCTTCTCTCCGCCCACCATCACCATCCCAGAGTGAATCCAATGGCGTGCGAATGGGTGCCCCGCGGCCTCAGCCTGTGCGCGTTCATTCTCATGGTGCGGAAAGGTCAAGTCATCCCCGCCACCGTGAATATCAAATCCCTCGCCGAGGAGCAGGAGGGACATCGCCGTGCACTCAATATGCCACCCTGGTCGGCCGCGCCCCCATGGAGACTCCCAATCGGGCTCTCCTGGTTTTGCTGCTTTCCATAGCGCAAAATCAACAGGGCTCTTCTTCGCAGTATCAATCTCAACGCGCGAGCCTGCCCCTTCAAGAAGATCATCAAGCCTGCGGTTCGAGAGTTCGCCGTATCCGTCGTACGAAGGCACATTGAAGTACACGCCCTGCCCATCAATTACGTAGGCATGATCCTTCTCGATTAACTCGGCGATTAATTCGAGCATCTCGGAGATGTACTGAGTTGCATGTGGCGTCTCGTCTGGTCGAAGAACATCGAGACGATCCATCTCGAACCAATAGGCATCTTCGTATGTGCGCGCTACCTCAGACTCAGTAAGGCCTTCACGCGCAGCGCGCCCAATTATTTTGTCCTCAATGTCCGTGATGTTGCTCACAAACATGACACTGAGCCCGCTCCACATTAAGTAGCGGCGAATGGTGTCAAATACAACAGCGGTGCGGCCGTGCCCAAGGTGCGGAGCGTCATAGACGGTAGGTCCACATACATAGATAGAGACGCTCCCAGGGACCCGGGGAGAGAGGTTGACCCTGCGGCCAAGAAGTGTGTCGTGCAGGCGAATACGAACGGTCATTGCAGCGAGGTTACCCGCGCTCAATCAGAATCAACCTTTGTTGAGCATCGCCACTGCCCAACAGGCGATTCCCTCGACCCGGCCAACGAAACCAAGGCCCTCTCCGCGTTTTGGGGTAACGGAGACATGCAGGGCTACACCGAGCGGCTCCTGGAGCGGAGCGAGAGCCTGGGCAAGCCCTGACTGCATCGCAGCAAGATGCTCAGCGAGACGTGGCTGCTCAGCGGCTATCACGACATCTACGTTCTGGACCCACCAACCCTGAGCGCTGACCCGTCGAGCCACATCCGAGAGTAAATCCATCGATGAAATGCCAGAATATTTGGCGTTGCTCGCTGGAAAGAGCGACCCCAGATCGGGTAGCCCCGCCGGTCCGAGCAGCGAGTCGGCAACAGCATGTGCGACGACATCTGCATCTGAGTGGCCAACTAGACCCTGGCCCTCGATCGTCACTCCACCAATGACGAGTGGAGCATCACCGCCGAATGGGTGAACATCAAAACCAAGCCCAACGCGAAAGATCATGCGCTCGCCTCTGCTTCGCCTTCACTCGTGGAGCGCTCCATTAAGAGAGCCTCGAGTCGCGTTAGGTCACTGCCTTCAGTAATTTTTTGATTCAGCGCATCGCCCTGCACGACCATGACGATACCCCCAATGGCCTCGATCAATCCAGCGTCATCTGTTGCATCGCCGCCAGCAAGATGCGCATCTCGGAGCTTCGCAGCATTAAAAGCCTGCGGTGTCTGCACCGCTACGAGTTCGCTGCGATTGAGTGTCTCGACAACCATGCCTCGGCTTACGCGCTTGATCGTGTCGGGGATTGCGATACCTGGAACTGCGCCATCGGCACCAGCCTTCACTGCATCAATAACTGCGGAGTAAGTTGCTCGTGTTGCAAGTGGGCGCGCGACATCATGTACAACTATCACCTCCACCTCCGGAGGAATCACAGCGAGCCCAGCGCGAACTGAGTCGGATCTCTGGGCCCCGCCTTCAACTACAGCGTGGACCGGCGGCCCTACCCATGACTCGCCGGCCGGGAGTACGAGTACAACGGCATCTACAACATCGTGGGCTCCGTGGATGGCGCGATCAATTATGCGCGCCCCAGAAAGATCAAGGAACTGCTTCTGAGCCCCAAAGCGCGTGCCGCTGCCCGCTCCAAGAAGAATTGCCCAAGTGGTCATTCGCCAATGATGCCCGAGGATGCATGTGTTTCGCGCAAACTAACTGCAGGCTTTGCAAAAATTAGGCGCCCTGCTGCATTTGGAACCACAGAGGAGACCACTATCTCCATGGGTTCGCCGCCAATTGAAGGTGCTCCACCGTTAACAACCACCATAGACCCGTCGTCCAGAAATCCAACTCCCTGACCCGGCTCGCGCCCGGCTTTAAGAATACGAAGCATCATTCGCTCTCCGGCAAGAACCGCTGGCGCTAAATCAGCGGCGAGCCGTCGAAGATTGAGAGTCGGGACTCCCTGAATCTCAGCGACACTAGCTAGTTGGGCATCCGCTGTTAGGAGACGCAGGGAGAGTCTCTTAGCAAGTGCGACAAGTTTTGCGTCGACCTGAGCGATCTCCGGCATTTCATCATCGAGCAGACTGATTCTCACAGACCCAGCACTCTTAATGTGCTCAAGTGTCTCTAGCCCACGCCGAGCGCGTCTTGCGCGAGGGTCTTCACTCCCAGCATCGGCAAACCCCTGTATTTCATCTAGAACAAATCTCGCTACGAATAGATCATCTCGGATGACGCCGGAGTCGAGCAGCCCCGCGAATCGTCCATCCATCAGCGCTGAGGTATCAAGTAGATATCCATCACGAGGGTCGAACGCCTCAGCGCGAACCAGCGGCCGTGTTGAGAGTCCGGCGGCTGCGAATAGATCGCCACTATGAGACGCTGCGATGCGAAATCCCAGTGCCCCTAATACCCAAGTTGCGATACCAGCTATTGGAATGGAGATCGCAGGGCGAACATGTAGGAGAAGCGGGAGCGTCAAAATTGTCCCTGCCACCGCTCCAGCGATGGCACCGAGCGCGCCGACGACAAGTTGAGGCCCGGGGAGGCGAGCAACCCGTCGCTCAACTACACCTAAAACGCGATCTGTTGTACGGCCAAGCAGACCTCCGCTTATGTACCCAATGAGAACGCCGAGCATCGCCCCAATACCGCCAGCCGAGGGAGCAGATGGCACTAGGTCGCGAGCAAGCCAATAGCCCGCGGCGGTACCCAGGAGCACCATGAACCCGCGCATTACCTCGACGAACAAAGCCAAACCTCCAAGAGGATGAGCACTCAATCAACGAGTACCCAGAGAACGATCCCTTGAGCATCGGCGTCTTGGAGTCTCTTCTTTAGGAGAAAACTTCCCCGAAAGTAGGGCCAAAAACGGGTGACGGCCCTAAATAGAGACGGCTTCTTCAGATCAGGCTTTCTTGGCAGGGGCCTTCTTAGCTGGGGCCTTCTTTGCTACAGCCTTGGCCGGGGCCTTCTTAGCTACAGCTTTGGCCACTGTTTTTGTAGCGGCCTTCTTCGCCGGTGCTGCGACCGCTGGAGCCTTCTCGGCCGTCTCCGCTTTGGGGGCCTTAGCGGCAGTCTTAGCTGGGGCCTTCTTTGCCGGAGCTGCAACTTCCTTAGGCTTGCGAACAACAGCACGCTTAGGGGTAGTCGGGTCTATCAAGGGCTTACGGTCAGGTATCGGCTTGGGGGTTGGAACGCCGCCCGTCTTACCGAGTACCTCATCAAGCTTCATCTCCGCTGTGTCTTCATCGACATTGAGCGCAAACGTCAACTCGCTTACAAGTATCTGACGCGCTTTGCCAAGCATGCGCTTCTCGCCTGCGCTTAGGCCTTTATCGCGCTCACGAATTGTGAGGTTACGGACAACCTCGGCGACCTGATAGATATCTCCGCTCTTCAACTTCTCTACGTGGTTCTTAAAACGACGAGACCAGTTGGTTGGCATGCGCGCCTCGCGCTTACGCAGAACGGCAAATACCTCCTCTACCTCCTCGTCATTGATCACATCGCGGAGCCCAATTTCAGCTGCATTATCTGCAGGCACCTTTAGGGTCAACTCGCCATAAGCCAGCCGGAGGACTAGGTAATCTCGCCGAACCCCAAGGGGATCGGAGACCTTCTCAAGGCGCTCAATTGTGGCGGCACCGTGATGTGGATAAACGACTTTGTCTCCGACCTCGAAAGGCATGTAACTCCTTGGGGCTAAAACCCCTATAACTAGTAGCCGCAGAGGGCGGCGGGGAACCTCCATTGTACAGGGTTTTCCACCAAACCCGAAATAGAGCCGATTCCTTAGATGGTTGATGTCTGACTAGTCTGCAGATGTGCCGCAAAGACGACTTCTCAACACCACACAACTATTCGCTTCGATGCCCCCCGAGGTCCTTGAGTCCTTGCGAAATCAAGCAACGGTCCAGACCTTCGCAAAGGGATCCGACCTCTTCACAGAGGGCGATACTGCGACTGAACTTTTCGTAGTTGTCGAGGGGCGTATCGCAATCGCTACACAAGCTAGCGACGGTCGCGAGACTTTGGTTGCCGTGATGGAGACGGGGGGTCTATTCGGCGAACTTGGAGCCTTTGATGACCAGCCGCGCTCTGCCGATGCACGCGCTCTGGTTGATTCACAAGTGATTGCCATTCCCTATGAAGCGGTGCGCAGAGAGTTTGAGCAGCACCCCGAGTTGCTGTGGTTAATCGTCCGGCTCCTAGCGCAGCGTTTACGCGCCACGGACGAAGCTCTTGCCGACTCTGTATTCCTTGACGTACCGGCGCGAACTGCTAAGCGCCTTCTCGAACTAGCGGGCGATCGCAACGAGTTTCAACTCCCTATGACTCAAGAGGATCTTGCAGGGCTCGTTGGAGCATCGCGCGAGCGTGTCAACAAAGCCCTTGCAATGTTTACGCGACTCGGATGGATCGAGACGGTCGGGCGCGCTAACTATCGCATCCTCGACCGAGAGAGCCTTGCGCAGCGTGCAGAGCAGTAGAGGTTTGTAGAACCTCTAGAGCCCTTGCGAGACCACGCTACGAGACGGGCGAGATCCGTTACCGAAGAAATGCAAGAACCCTTGACCACGCATCAACGGAGTCGCCAGCGCGGTGAGCAGGGCGATCGGGGTCGTGCACAAATCCATGGTCGGCCTCGGGGTAAACAACGACCTCAGATCCAGCAACCGCAGCGAGAGCTGTCCGCAACTCAGCTACGTCTTCGGCGGGCGTCCACGAATCGACTCCACCAAAAATAGCGAGCACCGGGCATGCGCTAGAGATGCCGTCCAATGGATCGGCGAGCGTCTCGCTCTGCCAAGCATCCGGTACATGAATCATCCCGTAGAAGGCAACGGCGCGATCGAATCGCCCTGACGCAGCGGCCTTCAGCGCATACATCCCACCGAAGCAAAAACCAATAACTGCTACTTCGCTAACGCCATCGTTCACAACAAGGTAATCGGCTGCTGCCTCGAGGCTCCCTAATTGAATCTCGTCTTTTAGATCCTTGACCATCCCAAGGCGTGCCACAGCGTCAAGACTCTCGAGCTCTGGTGCTGGAGTCTCAGAGAAAGGATTCGGTGAGACGACGGCAAACCCTTGGCTAGCAAGTCGGCTTGCCAGGTCGTCGAATAGCGGTCGTATCCCAAGGATGTCTGGATGTAAAACAACTCCGCTACTCGGCATTCCAAGCGGGCGGGCATGAATAGCGTCGATAGGGCCTGCGGGCCCCTTGAGGAGAATTCTCTCTACCTCAACTTCTTGAGAACCGGTCTCTAACGCTGACATTCTGCTCCTACTTATATCTCTCAAGAATCGACGACTCAACAATACGAGCGATTCCGTCTTTGATTACCTGCGCTCTAACCTCGCCAACCCCATCTACCTCAATGAGTTCATCAAGGCTTGCGCGCATAATGCGCGTCAAGGAACCGAACTGCTCAACAACTTGGCCTGAGACACTCGCCGGCAACCGTGGAATCTTCGCAAGAAGTCGCAGGCCGCGTGGCCTAACGCCCCCCTCCATCTCCTGCTCATCTGAGTAACCAAGCGTCCGAGCAACATCTTCAACCACTAAGAGCGACTCGCCCTCGAGCGCACTGAGCGCTACTAATATCTCTGCGGCACTTGGGGAAGTTGGTGATCGATAATCGCTAATTAACAAGCGGTATTCGTCGTCGACACCAGACGTCAACTCCTCGAGTTGAAGCATCACAAGACGCCCATCAGTGCCGAGTTCGTTTATGTATCCGTCAATCTCCTCAGAGATACGGCGAACCATCTCTGCACGCTGCATAGCGGTTGCAACATCTCTCCATGTCACTAAGTCTTCAATCTCTGTTGCTGAGAGGCTCGTAGTTACTGCGTCGAGACGTACTCGATAACGCTCAAGAATCTGCATTGCCTGATCAGCGCGCGCGAGCACACGCGAGACTGGCTCGAGTTGCCGCTTCTCGCCGCGGCGGTGCATCGCTACAACGCTCATATCCTCTGAGACGGTGATCGTTGGAACATCTACCTGACGACCAACTCGCTCCGCAGTGCGGTGGCGTGTTCCGGTCTCGGTAGTTGGTGTATTCGGATCTGGGACAAGGTGAACATTCGCCCTTGCAATACGCGATGCATCCGCAGAGAGGATTATCGCACCATCCATTTTTGCTAACTCTGAGAGTCGCTGCGGCGTGAACTCGGCATCGAGGAGAAACCCTCCAGAGCAGATCCCAAGCACCTCTGGGCCATCACCCACGACAATGAGCGCGCCCATGCGCGCCTGCAAGATGCGGTCAAGCCCCTCTCGCAGGGGCTGTCCAGGGGCAACGAGGCGCAGCGAATTGATCATCGCTTGGGATTTTGCTGGTATCGGCAACGGTGCTCCTCTCGAGGTTGCGGGAGATTACCGCGATGGAGCGATGCTGCGTCTCTTAGGAGGCTGAGCGCTGCTGATCGAGACTCAGGCCAACGGCTGCCAGTGCCTCAACAACACTCCCAACACGTATGAGCTCAATACCCTCTACCCCTGCCGAGGAGGCCGGGACGATCGCTCTGCGGAATCCAAGGCGCGCAGCCTCAGCAAGGCGGCGCGGAGTCTGACCAGCTTGGCGCAGCTCCCCACCTAATCCAATCTCACCGATCGCTACAAGATCATCGGGGACTGCCACCCCAATACGCGCACTCGCTACAGCGATCGCTACTGCGAGGTCAGCACCTGCCTCAATTACACGCACTCCACCGGCAACGCTTGCATAGACATCTACGTCAGCGACTGAGACTCCGGCTCGCGCGTCTAGTACCGCAAGAAGCATCGCTAGGCGGCTCGACTCAAGCCCCTGTGCGCTTCGGCGCGGCATCGGAGCCGTAGAAGCATTTACGAGCGCCTGTACCTCTACCAATAATGGTCGTGCCCCCTCAAGCACTGGCGCAACGATTGAGCCTGGGAGCCCAGCGCGACGATCGGTTAAGAAGAGTGCGGAGGGATCTGGGACATCGATGAGCCCGGCCTCCCCCATCTCGAATAATCCAAGTTCGTGCGTTGATCCGAAACGATGCTTAAGAGCGCGCAGCATTCGCAGTGCATGGTGGCGATCGCCCTCAAATTGCAGGACGGTATCTACAACATGCTCGAGTGCGCGCGGTCCGGCGAGTTGCCCATCTTTTGTGACATGCCCGACTAATACAACAGAGATACCGCGCTCCTTCGCTAAACGCACTAAGCGCTGTGCGCATTCTCTAACTTGAGTTACCGATCCCGGGCTTCCTGGTAGGTCTGGATCGTGCACTGTTTGAATGGAGTCGATCGCAAGGACATCAGGGGCGACGGCATCAACCTGCGCCAACACATTGTGGAGTGAAGTATCTGATACGACAAGAAGGCTTGGCTCAAGGACCCCGAGTCGGTCAGCGCGCATCCGCACTTGCTCACATGACTCCTCTGCAGATACCAGTAAGCAACGCGCACCATCGGCAGCCATGCGCCCAAGCGCTTGGAGCATGAGAGTTGATTTCCCCATACCTGGCTCGCCGACTAGAAGCGTCACAGACCCGGGTACCAAACCTCCATCTAAGACTCGATCCAACTCAGGGACACCGGTAGCGCGACGCTGTGCCCCGATTGGGTCAATCAAGTTGATAGAGACGGCCGTTGGCATAGGGCTAGACGCCGCTCGAGCCTGAGGCACGGCTACCTCTTCGACGAGTGTGTTCCATGCCCCGCACTCTGGGCAACGCCCTAGCCAGCGGGGAGTTTGGGCTCCACAATCGGTACAAGAATGGCGAACACGTGTTCGAGTCATAAAGGAAGCGTAGCGTAGGGCTGTGACACAATTCGCGCATCTAGTAATCGGCTTCGATTTAGACATGACTCTGATCGACTCACGCCCCGGAGTAGCCCATACTTTCGAGGCCCTCAACAGCCTTCTAGGTACCTCAATTCCGGGCGACCAACTCTCAGAGCAGCTCGGTCCAACACTCGAGACCGTTCTTGCCGATTACTTCCCTCCAGAGGAGATAGAGGGGGTCTGTGATCAGTTTCGCTCCATCTATGCAGATCTAGGCCCCAAGGGATCAAGCCTCCTCCCTGGGGCGCTCGAGGCATTCGCGGCTGTAGAGGCTGCGGGAGGGAAGAATCTCGTCATCACCGCAAAGTTTGAGCCCAATGCACACCGCTGCCTCGATGCCGTCGGCCTAAGAGCAGCGCATGTAGTGGGTTGGCGTCATGGCCCCGCAAAGGCAGATGCACTAATCGAGCACTCTGCGCTTGCCTACGTCGGCGACACCCCGCCAGATATGCATGCAGCACTCGTGGCAGGCATCACAGCTATAGGCGTCGCTACTGGGCCATGGAGTGCAACTGAACTCATGGGTGAAGGCGCCAATTTTGTCATGGCGTCATTGCTTGAGTTCCCAGAACGACTTCACGTACTTCTATCTAGCTGAGTAGCACCAGAGAACAGAACCAGAGCTCAAGTAATGCGCCTCACTTATGGGGAGCATGCTTACCGTGCTCGCTGCGAGGCCTATGCCTCTCCACTTCATCACTTGGTTGAGCAGGGGCGTGAGCGCCGTGGTGTCCATGACGATTTGCGTGCCGTCCGTGTGGCCTACGGCGTGCGCGGATCGAACCTACAAGTAGAACTAAGAGTGCGCTAACAACGAGTACGCATCCAAGAAGAAGAAGCGATATCGCCTTTAGATGCCATACCTTGGTCGAGTTAGATAATGCGATGCGACCGCTACTAGCAGCTCCATCTTTCGCATCGCCCTCGCTCGCTGCGCTACTAATCACGCCCCCGGGCAACTCAGACTTTAGGGAGAAGCGAATATTCCTGCCGGCACGATCGTTCAGGTTCTCCTCGACGATCTCAGGCGCTACCCCTGCATTACGTAATACCTGTGACAGCGCTGGGTCATTCGCCAAGCCAAGTCTCAGTGCAGCGGGGTCTAGTTCGAGATCAACAGAGTATTTATCAACAAGTGCTCCAGGCTCATGGATGACCACGGCTCTGCTGAAGAATGAGGACTCGGCTCCGACAATCTCATTGAGAATCGGCGCAACACCCTGCGGATTTGCAAACGAATGCCATGCCGTTATTGATGCGCCTTCGCCGGTGCGCCTCCACTTCGAGATGTGCCAACCTGCAGCGGA
>CAMDSG010000047.1 GCA_945907055.1 Bifidobacterium breve
GGCGGTGCTCCGAATCCAGAGGATCTTGACCATAAGGCACTGCGTAGATATCTCGCTTACTTGGATACGCGCGGATTCGCACGCAGATCAATTGCTCGCAAGGCTGCAGCGGTCCGTTCGTACCTTCGATACCTCAAGCGCCAAGGGACAATTGCTACAGACCCTGGCCGAAGCCTCAGAACTCCCAAGGGCGCAGCCCGACTGCCGCGTGTTCCGCGCAGTAGCGAAGCCACTGCGCTACTCGACGCTGCTGCAGAGGAGACCCTTGATTTGGCCGAGCAGTGGGAGACGAAGAGCATTGGCAGCGCAGAGGATGTAGCAGTAGCTAGGCGCGACCTTGCAGTTCTCGAGGTGCTCTACGGAACCGGGGTCCGGGTCTCCGAATGCTGCGGTTTAAAGGTCAGCGACCTTGATCTGGCTCGCGGATATATCACCGTTCTGGGAAAAGGAGCCAAGATCCGCAGAGTCCCTATTGGAGAGCCGGCCTCCGATGCCCTCACAGGCTGGCTACAAGCCGGTCGACCCCTGCTCGCAAAGCCTGAGACGGAGCCCGAGGCTGTCTTTATAAACCGTCGAGGTCGCCCTATGGGGCCCCGAGATGCCAGGCGGGTCCTAGAGGCGCACCCGCTTCCAGATGGGCGCTCGCTCCACCCACATGCGCTGCGTCATGCTTACGCCACACACCTCCTCGAGGGGGGTGCAGACCTTAGGGTTGTCCAAGAACTCCTTGGCCACTCGGATCTAGCGACCACTCAGACCTACACTCATCTAACCCGCGAGCGTTTGCGCGCTGTCTACGAAGAGACTCACCCACGTGCCTGATGAACCCAAAAAACTAGTTACGAGCCAAGGCGACAAGGATGTCGTCGCCTCGCTATGGGCTGAGTACAAAACAACCGGAGCGGAGCAAGCGCGCGAGAGATTGATCCTTAACTACGCGCCACTCGTGAAATTCGTAGCCGGTCGTGTCGCGTCGGGTCTGCCACAGAGTGTTGACCAAGCCGATCTTGTGTCGTATGGAGTATTCGGATTAATCGACGCCATAGATAAGTTTGAGCCCGAGCGCGGATGGAAATTTGAGACCTACGCGATCTCGCGCATCAAGGGCGCGATTATCGACGAGCTGCGATCGATAGATTGGGTGCCGCGTTCGATTCGAAATAAAGCACGCGAGGTTGAGCGCGCTTACTCAAAACTTGAGGCAGAGCTGCACCGCACCCCAGAGGAGTCTGAGGTCGCCAAAGAAATTGGTGTAACCGAGGCGGAACTTCAACAGATTCTTTCGCAGATTTCTTATGTCGGAGTAGTTGCTCTTGACGAGGTAGTGGGCGGCGGTGAGCAAGGTAGCGGTGGAACCACGGTCGGAGACATGGTGGCCGGATCAGTCGGCGACCCCGTTGCTGCCTTCGAGGTTGAGGAGATGAAGCACATCCTCGCCGATGCGATCAATCGCATGCCGGAGCGAGAACGCCTAGTTTTAACCCTCTATTACTACGAGGGCTTGACTCTCGCGGAGATCGGCGAAGTACTAGAGGTGACCGAGAGTCGGGTCTGCCAGATTCATACGAAGGCGATCCTCCAACTGCGCTCACGTTTTGTAGAGCCAGAGCGCTCTGCTGCCGAGTAGTTAAAAGGGCCAGTAACGAAGGGCCAGTAGCAAGTCCAACACTCGTCGCTCAGCGACCTTGATCGAGAGAACCTTTAGTGAGTTCTCTCCGAACCTCCCCGTTCATTAGTAGGGGCCAGTAAATCTAAGACTGGCAAGTTCGTAGATTGGCAAGGTGGCGCATGAAGTATCTCAGAGCACGCTCCGCAATATTCTTAGTCGTAACCGTTTTCGCCTCTCAGAATGTGCAGCGGGTTGAGGCGGCGATGAACCGCACCGGTGAGGCATGGGGCTCACCTGTTACGCACGGCTCTCCGGCGCTTAGAGGTGCGCCTGGGGGAACGGATGGGCGTGTCGTGAAATTCTTTGTAGCGCCTCGCGTTCCGTGGGGGCCAGGGCATCGCGGTATCGATATTGCGCTGCGGCCAGGGTCGGTGGTGCGCTCCGTCTCTCGGGGCACGGTCTCGATGGCCGGGCCGGTGGCTGGGGCAAATAGCGTCGTTATTCGACACCAAGATGGCACACGTTCTGGCTATTCGTTCCTCCTTGCTCTCCTCGTTACGAAGGGCGAGAGAGTCACGAAGGGCGAGGCCCTCGGCATCTCGGGTGGAACTGGCCCAGGGCACCTAAATCCAGGGGTGCTTCACCTGTCATGGAGAGTCGGGGAGGAGTACCGAGATCCACTCTCCCGGATGGCGCCGAGGGGATGGCATTTCGTTAAATAGAGTATTGAGGCCCCGGCCCGGAGGGTTTGGAGCGCGTGCGGCTACACTCACGCCCGTCCCCGGCACTCCGTCGGGGCGACTTTCACGCCCGTCGACCCGACGGTCGCTACCACCAGGTAGTGCGGGACGGGCGGTTGAACAACCGAGGGAAGGATGGATTGTGGCTGTAGTCACGATGAAGCAATTGTTGGAGTCAGGGGTCCACTTTGGACACCAGACGCGTCGTTGGAACCCGAAGATGAAGAGATTCATTCTTGGTGAGCGAAACGGCATCTACGTAATTGATCTTGAGCAGACTCTTGATCGCATTGATACTGCATACCGCTTTGTGCGTACAACAGTTGAGAACGGCGGTACCGTCCTCTTTGTTGGTACGAAGAAGCAGGCTCAAGAGCCAGTGCAGCGCCATGCAGATCGTGTTGGCCAGCCTTATGTCAACTTCCGTTGGCTTGGCGGCATGCTCACAAACTTCACCACGGTGCACCAGCGCGTCGGCAAGATGCGCGAGATGGCACGCATGGAGGAGACCGGCGAGGTTGATCTAATGATCAAGAAGGAAGGCCTCAAGCTGCGTCGCGACCTAACGAAGCTTCAGCGCAACCTCGGTGGAATCCGCAACATGGAGAAGCTCCCAGCAGTTGTCTTCGTTATCGACACGAAGAAGGAGCACATCGCTGTTACCGAGGCGAACCGTCTTGGTATTCCTGTTGTTGCCGTCGTGGACACGAACTGTGACCCCGACATCATCACCTTTGCGATCCCAGGTAACGACGACGCCATGCGTTCAGCCGACCTGATGTGCCGAGTAATCGCCGATGCTGTTGAGGAGGGTCGCTACCTCGCATCACGCAAGGGAGCACGCCCTGGCACAAAGGCCGAGGCGCCTGTAGCTCCTGTGCTTACTCCTGAGGAGAAGGCAGAGCGCGCTGAGACCCAAGCCAAGGCTCGCAATGAGGCAGCGGCTGCTCAGGCAGAGCGCGAGCGACGCCTAGAGGAGTCCAAGGCGCAGGCCGCAGCGGCTCCAGTTGATGCTCCAGTTGAGGAAGTTGACCCAGCGGTTGAGACCGTGACGGGATCAGGCACGGAGGCCGGCTAAACGTGGGTGAGTACACAGCTAAAGACGTAGCTGCTCTCCGTAAGGAGACCGGCGCCGGAATGATGGACTGCAAGAAGGCGCTTGAGGAGACCTCTGGCGGCCTTGAAGAGGCAAAAGACTGGCTACGCAAGAAGGGGCTCGCAGGGGCCACAAAGCGCGCTGGCCGCTCTGCAGATCAGGGAGCAATCGACGTCTCTGTTAATAGTGGAGTAGCTGCCCTAGTTGAGCTCACTGCGGAGACCGATTTCGTTGCTAAGAGCGAAGACTTCCGCGGTCTTGTAACGCGTTTAGTCGCACAGGTATCGGCTAACGGAGACGACGGCCTAGCCGAGCAGGCTTTTGAGGGCACGACTGTTGGGGAGTACGTAACTCAAGCAGCGGCGCGCCTTGGCGAGAATGTCGGCATCGGTCGCGTTGTTCGCTATGAGACAACTGACGGACTCGTCGATTCGTACAAGCACATCCAGAACGAGCGTGGAGTCATTGGAGTGCTTGTTGAGCTCTCCGGCGTAGATGCTTCTAGCGCTGCAGCTCTAGAGGTTGCTCATGATGTAGTGCTGCACATCGCTAGCGCTGCTCCTCGTTACACGACACGGTCTGATGTACCTGCAGACGCTATTGAGCGTGAGCGTGCAGTGCTTACCGAACTAACTCGCAACGAAGGCAAGCCGGAAGCCTCTATCGAGAAGATTGTTGAGGCTCGCCTTAACTCCTTCTACAAGGACTATGTCCTTGAGGAGCAGGGATTCGTAAAGGACCCCAAGGTCACGGTCGGCTCTCTCGTATCCGGGCTCGGCGGGGCTGCTGCTATTAAACGCTTTGCTCGGGTGAAGATCGGCGAGGAATAGTCATCGTCGCTACCAACACCCGAGATCTTGCCGACTCTGGAGCATTCCAGAGAGTCGTGCTGAAGCTCTCGGGTGAAGCGTTTGCAGACCCGGAGACTGGGTTTGGAATCGATGCATCGATCGTGGCTCGCATAGCTGAGGAGACTGCAGAGGCGGCAGCCGAGTTCGAGGCTGAGATTGCTGTAGTCGTTGGTGGCGGAAACATCTTCCGTGGAATGGCAGGAGCGACTCGTGGAATGGATCGCGCTCGCGCCGATTACATGGGGATGCTTGCGACCGTAATAAACGCATTAGCTCTTCACGATGCATTCGAGGCCGTTGGTCAGCAATCTCGTGTACAGACAGCGATCACAATGGCTCAGGTAGCGGAGCCCTACATACCGCGCCGAGCGATCCGTCACCTCGAGAAGGGGCGCATCGTTGTATTCGCTGCCGGTACCGGAAACCCCTACTTCACCACCGATACAACAGCAGCGTTGCGCGCAGCAGAGATCGGTGCCGGGGCTATTTTGAAAGGCACCCACTCTGGTGTCGATGGAATTTACTCTGCAGACCCAAGGCTTGATGCAGAGGCTGTGAAGCTCACATCGATCTCGCATCTAGATGTGTTAAACCGAGGCCTGAAGGTAATGGACTCAACCGCAATTACATTCTGTATGGATAACCAACTTCCGATCATCGTCTTTGATGTATCGGCCCCTGGGAATATTCGGCGGGTATTCCAGGGAGAGCCAATCGGCACACTGGTGCACGCAAAGGAGAGCTGAGATGCCAAGCGTTCCAGAGATAGTCAAAGAGTGCGAAGAGAACATGAGGAAGGCTGTAGTCCACCTTCAGGAAGAGTTCGCAACTGTGCGTACAGGGCGCGCCTCCTCGGCAATGGTTGAGAAGATTCGTGTCGAGTACTACGGATCTGAGGTTCCGCTTCAGCAGTTGGCGAGTTTCTCCGTGCCTGAGCCGCGAGTCTTGGTCGTTGCGCCTTTCGACAAGACTGCTCTAAAAGACATCGAGAAGGCTCTCCAGTCGAGCGATCTCGGCATCACTCCTTCGAATGACGGTTCAATTATTCGTCTCACCTTCCCTCAGTTGACCGAGGAACGGCGCAAAGAGTTGGTCAAGATGGTCAAGCATCGTGGCGAGGACGGGAAGGTAGCCGTTCGCAATGTGCGTCGCTCGGCCAAGCAGTCTTTCGAGGCGCTAGAGAAGGACGGAGGGATCTCACGCGACGAGTTAGAGCGTGTTGAGAAGGATCTCCAGAAGACGACAGACAAGGTCATTGCCGAGATCGACGAGATGCTTGTGCATAAAGAGAGAGAACTTTTAGAGGTTTAAGGCCTAGATGTTCGGGGTCTATTGCCAAGTTCCCGGCGATCTAGACCTTGCCCGTCTAGCCTCAGCATGATGCGGAATAGGGGGTACCTGTGAACGACCGCTTCGAAGGTGACGAGTTAGGGATATCGAAGGAGGAGCCGAGTAGCGGTTCTGACGGTGTGCGTATCATCGCGCCCGAAGAAGCACGATCAGTCGTTGAGGCAGGTCTGGCCGAGGGGCATGCTGTCGAGATCGACGAAGCGCCTGAGTCTTCTAGTTCGCTCGGATTGTTGTTTCCGCCTGCTGGAGAGTCGTCGCACCCAACCGCATCGGTGCGCTCCATTACTCCTCCGCCGCGCTTGGTACCCCTTAATGAAGCAGCAGTCTCTGTCCCGCTCGCATCGGAGGGCGTCCGAATCGTCGGCGCTACAACTGCAGGCGAGGCAACCGGCGAGGTTCCCGCTGTCATCGCCACTCCAGTAACAACTCAGGCAACTAGTGATGAGGTGGCTCTCCCCTCCGAGGGAACTGAGTCAGGCGAACTTCCACAAGACCTTCCACAAGACCTTCCACAAGACCTTCCACACTGGAGCGAACCCCCTACCGGGGAGCACGCAGTTATCGGCGCTGTTGATTCAACGGATGCACCGCGTTTCAGATCGGGTGCAGACGACTGGGATCAAATTGATGACGCAATCGTCGTTGATGAGGATTCTGGCGACGATGAGCCCGGCGGCTTTATCGCAACGGTTGCCTCTGATGATGACGCAGCATTCGCTGCTGAGGTAGAGGCTCGGCGGAGAGTGCGCTCAGTAAATTCACAGGGTGGGGGAGCCCGCCCAGCGGTCGTGGCCTCCGCCCCTGCAGATCTAACGACTCGTTTGATAACAGGTGCAGCCATTGCAGTGCCGGCACTTATCTGCTTCAAGCTGGGGCGCACCACTACGGCCTTACTAGTAGCGGTCATTGTCGGCCTTGCTGCGCTTGAGTTCTTTGATGCAATGAGAAAAGTCGGATTTCGCCCAGCAACACTCATCGGGGTAATTGCCTCTGTAGCGATTATTCCGATTGCGTTTACTCGTGGCGAGTTCGCATATCCACTAGTTCTCTCGCTGGTTGTCTCCTTTAGTCTTTTGTGGTTCCTCTTTCGTGCAGGACCCGGCAGACCGCTTGTTGGGATATGCGTGACAATCGGAGGTTTTGCCTACATAGGCGGTCTAGCCGGGTTCGCTGGTTTGATGCTTGGCTACTCCAACGGCATTGGCTTAGTCATCGGACTCGCAATCTGTGTAATTGCATATGACTCTTTTGGCTACCTAGTTGGGAAGAAGTTTGGGCGTACCCCACTATCTCCTCAGGTATCTCCAGGTAAAACTCTTGAAGGTCTAGTCGGCGGTATGGTCGCCTCGATTGTGGTTTCAGTTCTTGTTGTCTCGCATATTCACCCTTGGGGTGGGATTGGCCACTCCTTCCTTCTCGGGCTCACCGTCGCAGTAGTCGCTCCCCTTGGAGACCTCTGCGAATCGATGATCAAGCGCGATCTTCGAATCAAAGATTTTGGGAGCATTCTTCCCGGGCACGGTGGAGTTCTTGACAGATTTGATGCGTTGCTGTTTGTTCTCCCTGCTGGGTATTTTCTGGCACGCGCGCTCAAACTCGGCTGAGGGGTGTGTCGCCAAATGCAGTGCGTAGGCAGCGGCGCCACTCCAGAAGTCTGTTCAGAAGCATGCCTAGAATTATGCGTGAGGTCGAGTAATTGAGACGCGTTGTGATCCTGGGGTCAACCGGTTCGATCGGTACCCAAGCGCTAGATGTTATTCGTAGTCATCGCGATGAGTTTGAGGTTTTAGCACTCAGCGCTGGTAGCAACCAAGAGCTGCTAGGGCGTCAAGCCAGCGAGTTTGGCGTTGCGCCAGAGCGAGCACGGTGCGCGGGCGAGGACTCGCGCATACTCGAGGAGTTTGCATCCCTAGATGATGTAGATGTGGTGCTCAATGCAGTCGTTGGATTCGCCGGGTTGCCCGCGACCATCGCGACTCTCCGGGCCGGAAAGCGGTTGGCGTTAGCGAACAAGGAGAGTTTGATAGCAGGCGGGCCGGTGGTAGCAAAGGTACGCGACTCTGGTGGCGGAGAGATAGTCCCGGTCGACTCCGAGCACTCTGCGGTATACCAATGCCTTCGTTCAGGCACTACTAGTGAAGTCTCCAAGATTGTTTTAACGGCCAGCGGTGGACCATTTCGCGGGCGGTCTCGTGAGGATCTCGCGGGTGCGACAATTACAGAGGCGCTCAAACACCCAACTTGGTCAATGGGCCCAAAGATCACAATCGACTCGAGCACTCTCATCAATAAAGGCCTCGAGGTAATCGAGGCTCATGAGCTGTTCGGTGTCTCATACGATCAGATCGAGGTCGTTGTTCATCCTCAATCGATTATCCACTCGATGGTGGAGTTTCAGGATGGTGCCACTATCGCGCAGCTCTCAATGCCCGATATGCGTCTCCCCATAGGCCTCGCACTTGGAGCCCCCGAGCGCCTTGACCAAGCTTTCGGATCTTTGGATTGGGCCAGTCTCTCCGAGCTGACATTTATGGAGCCAGATCGGGCTGCCTTCCCTGCTCTTGACCTCGCATATGCAGCGGGGCGCGCCGGTGGATCGGCACCTGCAACTTTAAGTGGAGCGAATGAGGTAGCGGTGGAGGCGTTCTTGAATGCTCGGATTCCATGGATCTCAATCGCAGATATTGTCGCAGAGGTATTAAATCTAGGAACCGGGAACATCTCAGAGGTTGAAGACGTTCTAGAGGCAGACAGGGTTGCACGCGAGCGGGCAGAGCGAGTGCTCCAAAACAGTTTTTAGTAATCCAGTTTTTGGATTTAGGACTCAACGAGACTTAAGGATTTGAATAGATGAAGGACCCCTTGGGTGATGCGCCACCCGTTGATTCTCGACGGGCAATTCTTGGCGTCTCCGTAGCGATTGCATTGTTCGTTGTCTTAATTTTTGTGCGGCCTTCAATGGCGATGACCGTCGCAATTGCAATCGGGCTCATATTTACGATCATGCTTCACGAGGCTGGCCACTTAATCGCAGCCAAGCGCGGAGGTATGAAGGCAACAGAGTTCTTCGTTGGTTTCGGACCGCGGCTCTGGTCGTTCCGCCGTGGAGAGACTGAGTACGGGATTAAGGCAATCCCCGCCGGTGGATATGTACGTGTAATCGGCATGACCAATCTCGAAGAGGTTGAGCTAGAGGATGAGTCCCGCACCTATCGCTCTGCTCCATACAAACGAAAAATGGTGATGATCCTTGCGGGCGTAACAGTCAATCTGCTCCTCGCTTATCTCTTTACCTTCGCAATCCTTGTCGGCAGGGGCCAAGACTCTGTCTCAACTCGCATCGGGTCTGTATCTGCTGAGTCTCCTGCTCAGATTGCAGGTATGAAGCCCGGAGATCGTCTGCTCTCAATTGGGGGAGTGGAGATCTCAGACTGGGACGCAGTCTCTCCGCTCGTGCGCGCAGCGGCCGGTAAGCCGACGGAGATTGAGATTGAGCGAGATGGAGCAACCAGAACCCTCATCGCTACTCCAGAGGTGATCGATGGCGTTGTGAGAATTGGGATCACAGCCTCCATCGAGACAAACCGTGTTCCAGTTATAACGGCGGTTGGCCGCTCCGCCACGGTAATTGTGAGCGGTGCAGGGCAGACTGTCACAGCCCTCGGTGACATCATCTCGCCGAGTGGGGTCTCGAAGTACACCAAGACTGTTACGAGCCCAGGTGCAAAAGGTAGCTTCACTGAGGATGAGCGCCCAAGATCAGTGATCGGGATTGTCGCCGATGGTGGGAGTTTGGTGGGTAACGATTTCTGGGGATTACTTGGGCTCCTTGCGGCGATCAATTTGTTCCTAGCGCTCTTCAACTTGATTCCTCTCCTGCCATTCGATGGCGGGCACGCAGTAGTCGCTACCTTCGAGGCGACAGCATCCAAGATTCGTGGAAAGCGTGTCGTGATTGACCAGCGGCACCTTTTCCCGGTGACCGCAGTGGTTATCTTCATGTTGTTGATGCTTGGGCTCTCAACTATGTACCTTGACCTGCGCAGCATCGTCTCGGGGACCTGACCTATCGGTCACATATGGGGGCTCCGGTCTGACCTAGCAGCGATCTAGTCGTAGGCTGTAACCAATGGATGAGCCACTGCGAACTACCCGATCAATCAGGCGCGTTACTCGACAGTTGATGGTCGGAAAAGTCCCGGTTGGGGGTGACGCTCCAGTAACGATTCAGTCGATGACCACAACCAAGACCTCCGATGTTGAGGGCACCTTGGCTCAGATCTACGCACTCGCAGCAGCAGGTGTTGACATAGTGCGCTGCACATGTAACGACGAAGCGGCTGCAGAGGGTCTTGCACATATTGTTCCGCGTTCACCGGTACCGATCGTCGCTGATATTCATTTTCAGTATCGACTTGCGCTCGCCGCGATGGAGGCAGGTGTCCATGCCCTTCGCCTTAACCCTGGAAACATCCGCAAGGCGGAGCACATCAAACTCGTTGCTAGCGAGGCCAAAGATCGAGGGCTTCCGATTCGCATTGGTGTAAACGCCGGGAGTCTTGACCCTGATATTGCAGAGCGTTTCGGTGGATCAACCCCAGAGGCGTTAGTTGCTTCGGCGATGCGTGAGCTCGAGTTGTTTGGCGAAGTTGGTTTCGAAGACTGCAAGATCTCTGTGAAGTCATCCAATGTTGCAGTGATGATCGACGCATACCGTCTGCTCTCTGAGACTGTCGACCACCCTCTCCATCTTGGTGTTACAGAGGCCGGCCCTCCACCCGCAGGGTTAGTGAAGTCAACCGCTGGGATCGCCACTCTTCTCGCAGAGGGGATCGGCGACACAATCCGATACTCGCTTACTGCGGACCCTGTCGAGGAGGCGAGAGCAGGGCGCACGCTCCTCGAGGCGCTCGGGCTTCGCGAGCGTCGTGGACTCGACCTAATTGCCTGCCCGTCTTGCGGCCGTGCCGAGGTAGATGTGATCAAGATAGCGAAGGAGGCTATGGCGGCGTTTGAGTCACGAAACATCCCACTCCAGGTTGCTGTAATGGGCTGCGTAGTAAACGGCCCAGGTGAGGCGCGCGAAGCCGATCTGGGAATCGCAGCGGGCAAGGGGAGAGGGCATCTATTCGTTAAAGGCCATGTTGTGCGGGTTGTCCCTGAGGATGAGATGGTTGAGGCATTGCTCGAGGCTGCAGAGCGCATTATGGAGGAGGGCATTGAGGCTGTGATTGCCTCCGCGGAGGTAGGTGCAGCCGAGGAGGCAGAGGCGGTTCGCGTCGAGCTTCTTGGGAGCCAGGGCGATGA
>CAMDSG010000048.1 GCA_945907055.1 Bifidobacterium breve
ATCCCCTCGACCGGCTTGAGCTCTCCGTTAACCCTGATAACAGGGGCAGATCCTGCGGTGAGGTGGAGGTCGGATCCCCCACGCTCGATAACCATTGCAAGTAATTCATTTACATCTAGTACAGGTGCACCATCTGGGTTCTCGAGTCCTCCACTGCCTTGCTGTGCAACGCTGCTCACACCAAAGATTTGATCTAGGGCATGCCCTATCTCATAGCGACTACCGGCAGCAGCAACAATCTCGTAGCCAGTTGCCTGACCGACTGCTAATACCCCAGCATCATTGCCGGGGTCTGCGAACGCAACAATGAGGCGCGGCCCGTCAAAGTCGACACCGACTGCAAGGTGCTCGCGCGCCACTGGCTCAGGGATCGTTGTCGCTGCATCCGGGTGCAGTGGCGTCTCAGAGAAGTCAATGAAGCGGAGGCCAACTGTCTCCGCGAGCGCCGCGGTGAGGTCTTTCTCGCCGACTAGCCCATTGCGAATTAACACCTGGGTAATCGGCTCACTCTGGCGACGTGCCTCAGCCATTGCAATCGCTAGGTCGTCGCGAGACAGGACATGGCGATCAACTAGGAACTCTCCAAGAACTCTTGCTTGACTCGACAACATTGTTTGGCCTCCCAGGCTCATAGGCGGCCTATCGGCGCGAGTGAGGCGCATCTGTAGGCCTTCCTGCCCTAATTTCTTATTTGGCTCAGAGAATGCTCAGGGACGGTGGCCGGAGGCCGCGCGAGGAGAAGCACTCTGGCCTAAGAGAGCCCTATAAAAAGGCATCAGGTAACGACTCGGAAAATCTCTTCGATGCTCGTCATACCCATTGCAGCTTTGCGGAGACCGTCTTGACGCAGAGGGATCATTCCCTCCATCTGAGCAACCTTGGAGAGGTCCTCAACGGAGCGGCGCTCGATGATGAGGCGCTCAATCTCCTCTGAGATCGGCATCACTTCATGGAGAGCAAACCGGCCGCGATACCCAGTTCGTCCGCAAGCCGAGCAACCCACCGCACGGTGGAGAGTCGGCCAGTCGCCAATATCGATCGTCTCCATTGCCCAGCGAGCGCTAAGGAGCTCCTCCTCACTTGGCTGATAGGGCTCTTTACAACGATCGCAGAGTCGGCGAGCGAGTCTCTGAGCAAGCACTACGTCTAGAGCGCTAGTCACAAGGAACGGCTCAACGCCCATCTCGAGAAGTCGCATCGGCGTTGACGCGGCATCGTTTGTGTGAAGAGTCGTGAGAACAAGGTGGCCAGTAAGCGCAGCCTCGATACCGATGATCGCAGTCTCTCGGTCTCTAATCTCACCTACGAGAAGCACATCTGGGTCAGCTCGAAGAATCGATCGAAGCGCTGAAGCGAATGTAAGGCCCGCCTTGGGGTTGACCTGGATCTGATTAATCCCGGCGAGTCGATACTCAACTGGGTCCTCGATCGTGATGATGTTGCGCTGAACCTCATTCAAGACATTGAGGGTTGCGTAAAGGGTTGTGGATTTTCCCGATCCAGTGGGGCCGGTAACCAAGACGGTGCCATAGGGCTTGCGGAATGAACGCTCATACCGTTCAAGCGTGTCAGGGAGAAATCCCTGATCCTCAAGGCTTAAGAGCGCTTGATTCTTGTCGAGAATTCGCATAACGACCTTCTCGCCATGCACCGTAGGAAGCGTTGCAACACGAAGGTCAATTGGTTTACCGCCGACGGTTAGCGACATACGCCCGTCTTGCGGGATTCGGCGCTCAGCAATATTGATATCGCTCATGACCTTGAGTCTCGAGATTACCCCCGCTTGAATTGCCTTTGGAGAGCGCATTACCTCATGAAGCACGCCATCGATTCGAAAGCGAATACGCAGATCCCTCTCAGCAGGCTCAACGTGAATATCCGAGGCTCTGTCAGCGACTGCCTGTGTAATTAGCAGATTCACGAACTTTACGATCGGTGCATCCTCAACAACTGCACTGACATTGGCGAGTTCATCTATATCCGTTAGCTCATCAGCTGCCTGTGAAGCAAGATCATCTACCTCGCTATCGAGGCGATGGAACCGATCGATCGTCTCGCGAATCTGCGCCGAGGTCGCAACAACACAGCGAACCTGGGCACCAGTAAGCGCACGTATGTCATCTACTGCAAGCACATTGGATGGGTCAGCCATTGCAACAACGAGCACGTCGTCGTCCCAAGAAATCGGGAGAGCTTGATAGCGCCGCGCTAGGCCTTCTGGAATCAACGAGGCAACGGTGGCATCGATAGCGCGTTCTGTTAGGTCGACAAACTCAAGGCCCACTTGTTTGGCCAAAGCGCGCACAAGATCGCTCTCTGAGATCAGGCCTTGATCAATGAGGACGCGACCGATCGGTCGCCCAGTCGAGGCTTGAGTATCGAGAGCCTCTGCCAGTTGATCTTTGGTGATGAGGCCAGTCTCGACTAGGAGCGACCCCAATGGCGTGCCTTCAGACACGACTACCTCTCCCTCATTGCAACGGACCCAGCGTCCCCTGATGTGAACCTATCGGCGCTGCGGGGCGGGGGCTGTAGGGCCTAGTCCAAGGAATTTAGAGACTATCCATTATCGGTGCGTAGGCCTGAGAAGAGTCTGAGGAGGGCACCTCGATCAGCGGTGATGGTGGTCTGCTGTAGATCGCCTGAGAGCCCATCAGCACCGTATTCCCGATCGCCCTCTCCCCGATCGCCGCTCACCTCGCCCATCTCGGATACCTCGGCATGAGAGATCGAGTGCTCCATTTGTTGAGGCACCGGGGGCTCATCATTATTTAGAGCAGATTCAAAGCTCTTCTCTATAGATTCACCGCCACCTGCAAGATCCGCCAACGCTTGCTCCGCCGCATCTGAGTATGGGGAGCGGTGCGCTTCAGCGAGGCTTGCGGCGAGCGCCACAGAGTCCCTCGTCGCCTCCGCTATCCGGGAATCTAAATTCTCTGAAGGCGCTATGCGCGCAGCGCCTCGACTCTCCGGCTCTCTAGAACCCAGAATCCCTAGAGCGATTAGCTCCGCTATCGGGATAGTGGCCTCATAGGCACTTAGACCTATAACTCCAGCTATTTGAGCGATGCTCTGATTATCATCAACATGAGCAACAAGCCTCAGCATGGAGCGGTTCAAGGTAATTGGTGCATCCTCTTCACTCTCAATCAGCATAGGAATCGCATCGAGGGACGGCACCCTGCACTTAAGTGCTTTTAGTGCATCTGCCACAGCAATAGCGCGGGAGAGAACATCGTGGAGCTCTATCCTGGTCTCGCCTGGGCGCTCAATCGCCCCGTCTCTAAATTCATAGGTACCACTCTCAATTCGCAGCATCGAGCAGAGCACATCGACAAGGCGCAGAGTCAACTCGTCGCTATCCTTGCGGCCGTCCTTGGGGCCGTCAAACAAGCGCTCCAAATCCCCTGCTACTAATAATCCACCGAGCAGACTCAGGCTTAAGCGACCTGCATCGCCGCGCATCTCTAAGACTCCTGTGGAGCCATGGGCGCAGAGCGCTCGGAGTACCTCTGTTGCTGGCAGCGTCTCGATCGTGCCTTGAAGTCCCACGTAATCCCTCTCGTCTCTGAAGCTTCTCTACGCAGGCTTTATCGGATGGGGCAGCGGAAAACTTGAGGGAAACTTTAGGTAACAGAATATGACTTCAGTAACATTGGCACCACCAGCATCATACGAACGCGGCTTCCACACGAACCTGATCAGCTTCAGGGAGCGGAGGATCAAAGAGGCACAAGACCGCTCAGGCGTTCTCCCAGGCGTTAGCTAAAGGCTCGCTATCGCTCTGCGCATTACTTCTATCGGTGCAGCCTGACCGGTATGCAACTCGAAGGCGACCGCAGCCTGATGAAGCAGCATCCCGATGCCCCCCACAATCGATGCGGAGCGTCGCTCCGCGGCCTCGAGGAGTGGAGTCATCGCAGGTTGGTAAACAAGATCGCAGACTAAATGCGCAGGGGTCAGGAGGTCGGTGTTGAAGAGTGGGGCCTCTACCGCCATACCAATTGGCGTGGCGTTCACGATTATCTCGCTCTCACTAATTGCGGAGTCGATCTCGCTCATGAGCAAAACACGTGCATCTGGTGCTAGCAGCGCTGACTCGCGTGCAGCCTCAATTCGGCGCGCAGCAATAGTTACTATCGCACCAGCGGCTCCAAGCGCATGCGCCACAGCGCGCCCCGCTCCCCCGGCACCGATGATCAACACGCTCTTTCCAGTGACGCTGACTCCTTCATCAGCGAGGCTTCGCATAAAGCCTTCGCCGTCGGTACTAGCCCCAAGAAGGGTCCCGTCATCGCGCAGGACCACAGTATTTACCGATCGCAGGGCCTCTGCCTCCGCCGTTAGAGCATCGCACGCATCTGCGGCCTCGGTTTTGTGCGGCATAGTTACATTGAGCCCTGAGATTCCAAGATCCACCATTGAACGCACCGCCGCAAAGCCGTGCCCTGCAGGAACGGGGAGAGCAACATAGATCCAATCAAGGCCTAGCGCTTCGTAAGCGGCGTTGTGTATCAGCGGAGATCGTGAGTGGCGCACGGGATCTCCGATTACCGCTGCAAGGCGCGTCATTCCGCTTACCGGAGGGCGACTCATAAAACTCCCCTGCGACGTGCGTCAGCGATATTGGCCAGGTGCTCTGCATAGGTCGTAGCAAATTTATGTTTGCCATTCTTCTCGTATAGCACGTAGTAAAGATACGGGATATTGGATGGGGTTAGAGCGGCAATTAATGATGGGGAGGCAACTGTCATTATCGGAGTCGGCGGGAGCCCGAGGGTTTTATAGGAGTTATACGGACCCGGGCGGGCAAAATCCTCACTCGTGAGGGGCCCGCGATCCCCGCGGGCATAGAGAAGCGTCGCATCGATCTGGAGGAGCATCCCTAAGCGCATGCGGTTCGCTATTACCCCAGAGATAAGGGGTCGGTCTTCATCGAGGCGCGACTCCCCTTGAATAAGTGATGCGAGAGTGGTGACTTCATAGACGGTCTTCCCCTGCGCTCTTGCCTGCTGCTCTATCTTCATGCGCTTGATCTCAGCGTCATAGCGATCGACTATCCGCTTCAGGACAACTGCCTCATCCTCCTGCTCAGCTATGTAATAGGTATCAGGCCAAGTCAAACCCTCTAATGAAGCAATGCCTTCTGGTTGATACTTCGAGCGGATACTCCCCGAGGCAACTACCTCAAGAAATGCTGCGCTCGACATTGATCGGAGTGACCCGACTCGCTGAGCAATCTCTGCGATTGTGAGACCAGGCGGAAGCGCAAGAATTCTGTAGCTAATTTTGGGTCCCCGTGACAGTGCGCTGATCGCCGAGGGAACGGACTGCGATGTATTTAGTTCGTATCTGCCTGCTTGGAACGGCCCGGCCGATGTGATGCGCGAATAGATCTTGAATGCGAGCGCATTCGGCACAACGTTAGAACTTGTTAACTGCGAGCCAATCTCGGAGACCGAGGACCCGCTCTCAACAACCACCACAACCTTTCTGCCCGCAGATCCTGGGCCTTTTGTCAGGCCGAGCATTGACACAGCAATCAAGGCAAACAGAAGAATTACAGCTAGAGCAAGAGTTAAGGCAATAAGAATTAACTTTCCGCGCTTTACCGCTCCCCCGCTTTCATCGCCTGGGTTCATATCTGGCCATCGAGCCAAGACTGAAGCATTACTGCGGCAGCGACCTTGTCGATTATCTGCTTGCGATCCTTGCGCCGCACATCCCCCTCTAAGAGCGATCGCTGCGCAATAGCTGTAGTGAGCCGTTCATCAAAGGCCTCGATAAATAAATCGGGTGCCAGTTGTTTCAAGGCCTCTACCTCTGCGAGCGCGGCGCGAGCCGCAGCCCTGCGTGCACCTGTGAGCGTTAGCGGGAGTCCAACGACGAGTTGGGTCGCTCCCTCCTCGCGCGCAATGCTGAGCACCGCCCGCCGGTCTACGTCAGCATTGCCGGATCGCTTAATAACAGAGTGGGGGCTAGCGATCGTGCGGGTTGGGTCAGATAGAGCAACCCCGATGCGCTTCTCTCCGAGATCTACACCAAGGGCTCGAGTCACCCGGCGGTCACTGCCTCAGAAGCAGCGGCGACGACCAGACTCATGGCCTCTTCGATGGCTGCAATTTTCGGGCCACCCCCGACTACTAGGTCAGCGCTCTTGGCAGTACCGCCACCAAGAAGTCTCGCTGCTCCTTGAGCAATGGTCGCCGCCGAAGCACCATCCGCAACTAGGTCCTTTGTAACGGCAACCGCCAAGCCAGCCTTATCCCCATCAGGGTTGAGGCCAATTACTGCGGCAATCCCAGAGGGCAGAGCGTCACGCACAGCAGCGGCGAGCAATCGCAGATCATCGGGAGTAAAGCCGTCACGCCGAACTACAACAATTCCTCCCTCTGCGTTGGCAGCCAACTCACCAGCCTGCGCAGCAGCTTGCTTAGCGCGCAGCCCTGCAACCTCATCGCCCAGCGATTTTACCTGGGCCATAAGTCGCTCGATCTTCTCTGGGACCTCGAGTTGAGTCGTGTTCATTGATGAGGCGATAGATCGCATGCGCTTCTCATCATCACGAATCTTCTCTAACGCATGTGAGCCGGTAACTGCCTCAATGCGACGCATATTGGCGCCAACAGATCCTTCACTCAAAATCTTAATTGGGCCGATGAAGCCGAGAGCGTGAACATGTGTGCCGCCGCAGAGTTCGATTGATTGGGGGCCTGCCTCGAGTACCCGCACTACGTCGCCATACTTGTCTCCGAAGAATGCAACTGCCCCAATACTCTCGGCATGCGCCTTAGTTGTCTCGTAGTTTCGTACTGGGGCGTCACTGATTACCTCTGCATTGGCAAGCGCCTCGATGCGATCAATCTCTGCTTGGGTGACTCCCTCAAAATGACTAAAGTCGAAGCGCAGTCGCTCTGGAGCAACGTGTGATCCTGCCTGCTTGATGTGGTCTCCCAATACCTCTCTGAGAGCCCAGTGCAGAATGTGAGTCGCTGTGTGATTTCGTCGAATATCGTCACGCCTATCGCCATCGATTGCAGCGGTTACCTCGACGCCATCAACTATCTCGCCAGCCTCAATACGTACACGGTGAATCGAGAGCGTCCCCGGGATCGCATAGGTGGTATCGAGCACCCTCATACGTAGCCCATCGGCACTCTCGATTGAGCCAGTATCGCCAACCTGACCACCGGACTCAGCGTAGAAAGGGGTCCGGTCTAGGAATACATCTACCTCTGCGCCCGAGCCTGCGCGGGCTAGCCGCTCGCCACCAGAGAGGATCGCCAAGACATGGGACCCCTCGGTCACATACTCAACTCGCCCAGTGAACTCCGTAGGTCCGTGGTCATCAAGAATCTCTCTGTACAGCTCAACGGGTGCTCCACCTGATCCGCCTGCGGCTTTGAGCGCATCTCGAGCTCGCGTGCGTTGCTCCCCCATAAGGGACTCGAACCCAGCGACATCTATGCCTCTACCGCGCTCACCGGCGATCTCGCGACTCAAGTCGATCGGGAACCCAAGAGTGTCATGGAGGAAGAAAGCTTTGTCTCCAGATACATCGCCCTCTTCGAGGACGTCATCTAGAAGCTCAACACCGCGAGCAAGAGTTCGCAAGAAGCGCTCTTCTTCTCGCCCAACAATGCCAAGAACAAGATCTCGGTTCTTCACCAAATCAGGGTATGCGGATCCCATCGCAGCGATAGTTGCCTCCACCATGGATGGAGTTACCAGACTGCGTGTACCGAGTCGGTAAGCATGGCGCACCGCCCTGCGGATAATTCGGCGAAGCACATAACCGCGTTCGACATTCGAAGGCACTACGCCGTCGGAGACCAAGAACGTCATCGCCCGCCCATGCTCCGCGAGAATACGCAGCGAGACATCGGGCTCGCCCCCAGACCCGTATACGACACCGGTGGTGCGCTCGGCCTGCGCAATAATTTCTCGGAAGAAATCGATATCCCAGACTGTAGGAACACCCTGCAGAACTGCAAGGTTGCGCTCTAATCCCGCACCCGTATCGACGCTTGGCTTTGGTAGCGGAGCCAGAGACCCATCAGGGCGAGCATCGAACTGCATGAATACAAGGTTCCATACCTCAACGAACCGATCCTCGCTTCCGAACTTAGGCCCACCATCTGCACCGAACTCGGGCCCTAGGTCCCAGAAGATCTCGGTACACGGACCGCATGGACCGGTATCTGCCATACGCCAGAAGTTGTCCTCGCCCATGCGCTGAATACGCTCTGCAGGCACGCCGATGACATCGCGCCAAATTGCGGCAGCCTCATCATCTGTTTCATGCACGGTGACCCAGAGTCGATTTGGATCAAGGTCTAGACCCTGCGTGTATAACTCCCAAGCAAACGGAATCGCCTCTGCTTTGAAGTAATCGCCGAATGAGAAGTTGCCGAGCATCTCGAAGAATGAGAAATGACGATTAGTGCGGCCAATATCATCGAGGTCGTTGTGCTTACCCCCCGCCCTCACACATTTCTGCACCGAGGTAGCGCGTGGGTAGGGAGCTGGCTCCTCGCCGACGAAGTACGGCTTGAATGGCACCATCCCCGCAACAGTGAATAGAAGGCTCGCGTCGTGGGGAATCAAACTCGCCGATGGCACAACTGTGTGCCCGCGCTCGGCAAAGAAATCTAGGAAGGTGCTTCGGAGTTCATCAGAGTTACGTGGCGGCACGAGGGTGAGGCTAGCGAACGTTACGGCGCGCTCTTATGCTTGCGCGCTTAGAAATATGTCTGCCCCCTTGGGCCCCAGATTCGCTCTCCAACTCGAGGGGGGCCGCAGCCTCCTCCACAAGCCTCAAGTTGGCTCGTAGCGGCGGAGCGAGCAGCAGGTCCTCATCGGCAACCGGC
This sequence comes from Bifidobacterium breve, assembly GCA_945907055.1. Lineage (GTDB taxonomy): Bacteria > Actinomycetota > Acidimicrobiia > IMCC26256 > IMCC26256 > IMCC26256. Next base: position 8,871 of record CAMDSG010000048.1, read on the forward strand.
TCTAAAATGGAGGACTTCACTCCCCTGGCCTCAATATCTGCTCGCATCTCGGCCTCGCGGGAGCGCATCACATCGCGACCCTCCGTGAATGCATCCCCGAGCGCATCGCCGATTCTTCGCGTAGTTGCACCAGCCGAGGCCGCAGTACGGGTCAGTACCTCGGACGGGGCGAACCTGCGCGCCGCAGCCTTGGCCTTGCGAACCGCCCAAATTGAGGTTCCAAATCCGGCGGCGTATCCAGTCGCTGCCCAGAATGCTCTCTTAGGGACCATCTCTATATCTCCATCATCATTGCAGGGCTCTTTATTAAGGGATTCAGTATTAGGGGATTTAGCATTAAGGGATTTATTATTTTGGGCCTCTTTATTACGGGAGTGGCTGTCTCAACGTCTACAAATCGCAGAGGCATTTTAGTTACGCACCACGACGATCTGATTTACGCAGCCGGGCTACCGCACGCTTGGTTCCGGCACTAAACGCAATGACTTTTACAACTGGGTTTGAGACGGTACGCCTCAAGAGCCGAGAAGCCGAGTCTAGGTTCTCTCCAACTGACTCGGCGGTCGTAAGCAGCGCATCAACACGATCTACCTCAAAGGTGGCGTCTCTAACGGCGAGGCGCATCTCAGAGATCATGCCGACCGTCTCAATTCTTAGATCGTTCACAGTCCGGCGCAGACTTCTGAGAGTTGAGATCACCTGTAAAAGAGCCAAGAGCAGTGCTCCTACCAAGACGGCAAGCAAGACTGTCCCAACCGCCACGAGCCATTCAGATGCGCTCAACTCTTAACCTCTCTCTGTTCTGGTCCTGTTCGCGAAATCTGGGGATCCCCATCTGCAGCCTCAACCGTAGCGAGCCGAGCAATGTCACGCCCACTCCCTGTGGGGCGCCAATAGATCCGAGAAGCAACCTCCTCGGGCCGATACTCCTGCTCCGCCCATGCCCCCGGTCGATCGTGAGGGTACACGTAGCCGACGCCATGCCCTAAAGCACTTGCGCCCTTGTAATGCCCATCCTTCAGGTGAGCCGGAACCATCCCAGTTGGGAGGGTTCGCACATCTGATGTAGCAGCCCCAATACCGAGCGTCACGGAGTTTGATTTAGGGCAATTGGCGAGGTAAACGACGCAATGAGCAAGGTTGAGCTGGGCCTCTGGGAGGCCAACAAACTCCACCGCCTGAGCCGCAGCCATTGCGAGCGGGAGCGCTAAAGGATCCGCCATCCCCACATCCTCAGAGGCGAGTATCACCAGGCGGCGGGCTACGTAGCGTGCATCCTCGCCAGCCTCGAGCATTCTCGCAAGCCAATAGAGGCCGGCATCAGCATCAGATCCTCGAATTGATTTTATGAATGCGGAGATGATGTCGTAGTGCTCATCGGCGCCATATTGAATCGCCCGCGCCGCTAACGCCGCCTCTGCGCACTCGAGTGAAATCTCTTTAGTGGCCGACTCACAAGTAAGAGTTCCTGCAACCTCGAGGGAGGTAAGCAGATGGCGCGCATCCCCCTCGGCTCGGTCGACAAGGTGCTCCATGGCATCCTCTGAGATGCTCAACTCATCATCACCGAGCCCGCGTTCTCTATCGCTCAAGGCGCGAGCAACCAATTCGCGCAGCGCTTCTGCTGGTACCGGCTCAAGCCGAAAGAGTGTGGAGCGACTCAACAGCGGAGCCGTTAGCGAAAAATATGGGTTCTCGGTCGTCGCCCCAACTAGTACAACAAGGCCCTCCTCGACATGGGGAAGGAGCGCATCTTGCTGAGTGCGATTAAATCTATGAACCTCATCAAGGAAAAGAATTGTTCCTTGCCCACGCTGCCCAAGGCGATCGCGTGCACGCTCTACTACCTCTCTG
>CAMDSG010000049.1 GCA_945907055.1 Bifidobacterium breve
AGTACTAACCCCCAAGGAGTTTGAGCTTCTTGCAGTGCTCGCAACAGACCCAGGGCGGGTATTTACACGAACTGAAATATTCGATGAGGTATGGGATCCGCATTGGTATGGCCCTACAAAAACCTTAGATGTGCATGTTGCTGCGGTGCGTAAAAAACTGGGTAACCCTGGATGGATTGAGACGGTGCGCGGTATCGGGTTTCGGATAATGGACCCTCGCTCGTGAGACGAAGGCTCCTATTCGGTTATCTAACCATCACAATTCTGGTGCTCCTAATACTTGAGATACCACTTGGTTTCGCCTACTCCAACTCGGAGAAGCGAAGGCTTCTTTCGGATGTGCAGCACGATGCTCTGGCTCTCTCGATTCGCTTGCATGAATCTGTGGAGTCGAATCAAGAGGCAGCGCTGCAAGAGATTGTGAATGACTATGCGTTGAGTGTCGGTGGGCGCGTTGTCGTAGTTGGCCCTACGGGCGCCCTGCTAGCGGATTCATCTCCATTGCCAGGGAGGGCAAGCAGCCGATCCTTCGCTGATAGGCCGGAGTTCATAAAGGCCCTTGGGGGGAGAGAGGCAGATGGGACGCGTTTCTCGAATACCCTCGGGCGAGATTTGCTATACGTCGCTGTTCCTCTTGTATCTAATGGCGCTGTGATCGGAGCGGTTCGGCTCTCCTTTGACACGTCATATGTAAATAATCGCATTCAACGAGTATGGATCGGCCTCGCAGCGCTTGCAGTAGCGATTCTAGCGTTGGTCTTCCTCGTGAGTCTTCGTCTCGCCCAAATCGTTACCCAGCCGGTATCCGAACTAGAGAGCGCCGCCAAGCAGTTAGGAACAGGTGACCTAACTGCGCGAGCAGAGGTGCCCAAATCTCCATCGGAGTTGCGCTTGCTTGCTACATCCTTCAATGCAACTGCCGCACGCCTTGAGTCGTTAGTCGAGTCTCAGAGAGCGTTCGTTGCTGATGCGTCGCATCAACTTCGGACTCCACTTCAAGCAATGCGACTCCGCCTTGAGAATCTCGAGCATGATGTAGCCGCTGGGATGCCCTGTGACTCTCGAGACCTAGAGGGCTCGCTTGCGGAGGTTGCGCGTATGTCGCGGCTCGTAGATGGATTACTCGTCTTGGCGCGTGCCGAGCAGCAACTCAGCGCACCAATTCAAACGGACATTGCTGAGCTGGTTGCTGGGAGGATCGACGCGTGGAGTGCATTTGCTGAGGATCAAGGTGTGAGGATCACAAGCACTGTCGCTCTTGGTTTTAATGCCCGCATCACATCAGGGAACCTCGAGCAGGCTTTAGATAACTTGCTATCTAATGCGATAGAGGCTTCTCCTAGGGGGGGAGCGGTGGTGATCTCTTCGAGCAGAAATGAATCAGGGAGTGTGCTCCTAACAGTCAGCGACTCTGGCGGGGGCATGACCCCGGAGCAGATCGACCGAGCATTCGATCGCTTCTGGCGACCAGCCGGTGCCGGATCGGGTGGCTCTGGCCTGGGGCTTGCAATCGTTAAAGGATTGATCGAGGCCGATGGGGGATCGGTCGAGCTAAAGCCCTCGGCTAGTGATGGTGTTGAAGTAGTGATGGTGTTGAAGTAGTGATGGTGTTGAAGTAGTGATGCCACTCTCGCTACGAGGCGAGAAGAGATTGGTGCTAGGTGCTGTGATTAGGTGCTGATGCGTGCCCGCGTACGGTGCGATCAACTAGGTCCGCCAAGGTAGTGGCATCTAGATGGAGGCGCATCTCCTCGCCGACCGATACCCATACTTCCTGCAGCACGCAGTGCCCTTCGCAGTGATCATGCTCCGTAACAAGGGTAGTTAGTGGTCCATCAACTGCTCCAAGAATCTGAGCCAACGTAATCTCATCTGCCGGGCGTGCGAGTACGTAGCCGCCACCTACGCCGCGCTTTGAGACCACTAACCCTGCTCCTTTTACTGCAAGCAGTATCTGCTCGAGATAAGGCTGTGGAAGGTTGGTTCGCTCTGCGATCTCCTTGACCGAGGTCGGGCGCTCCGATGCGTGAAGCGCTAGAGATAGCAGTGCCCTGACGGCATAATCCCCTCGTGTCGAAACCCTCACTCGGTCATGTTCGCACATTCGCGAGCGCTTCGGCTTCACGGTGGCGGCTGGTTCGTATTAAGCGCAGAGTTGCCGGGTTGGCTGAGGCCCATTTGAGGGATGGGTCAGCGCCTCAATTGAAAGGCTACGGTCATCGGAATGGAACCGATTAGACCTGACTTTTCTGGGGCCTCAATCGCAGGGATCATCCCGGCTCTCTTGGGTGCTCGCCCTGCCGCTTGGGTTCCAGTTCCGGCTGATGGGGCAGAGAGCATCGTACTTTTAGTCCTGGATGGCCTTGGGTGGGAACAGATTGAAGCGAATAGAGGCCTGCTGCCAAATATCTCCGCAATGCAGGGCTCAGCAATAACGAGTGTCGCTCCGTCTACAACGGCGACGGCGCTCACGTCGATTACGACGGGCCTTACCCCGATAGAGCATGGAGTACTTGGGTATCGAGTTCGCGAAGAAGATGACGTTCTAAATATCCTCTCGTGGCGAACTGACCAAGGGTCGCGACCGCCGGAGCCCGAGGCCTTTCAGCGGCATGCTGCGTTTATGGGCCGAGAGGTTCCAGTCGTCACCAAATCCGAGTTTCGCTCGACAGGTTTTACTCGAGCCCATCTAGGCGGTGCTCGTCTCGAGGGATGGTCAACGGTTGCAGTATTGGTTGAGCAGTGCGCACGCCTCGCTCTAACAGATCCCCTTGTTTATGCTTATTATCCTGGTGTAGATGCTGTAGCGCATGAGTATGGGCTAAACGATGATCGGTACTTCGCCGAGCTCAGGTTCGCTGATCGGTTAGTTGGTTGGATTCTTGAGTCGCTACCTTCGTCGAGCGCGCTTCTGATTACTGCTGACCATGGACAGGTAGAGGTGGGGCGTGATGGTTGGCTTGAGACAGGGTCACTAGCTAAGTACATAGAGTTGCAGGCCGGTGAGGGGCGGTTCCGTCACCTATACGCGAAGCAGGGTGGCGCCGCTGACCTAGCAGGGGCGGCTCGGGCAGAGTTTGGAGACCAAGCCTGGGTCTTTACGCGTTCTGAACTGATCAATGATGGGTGGTTCGGAGAGGGGAGGCCGACTCCTTCGGCTGGTCGGCGTATTGGGGATGTCGTCCTAGCAGCAAAGGATCGCTGGGCCTTCACAGACCCGAGCCTGAGGAGAGAGGCTCAGCTCATCAGTGCCCACGGAAGCCTCACCGAGGCTGAGATGTTCGTACCGCTCCTCGGGGCAAGAGGCGTGAGGTAGGGGGGGGTCGCTCCCCGTCAACCGCTACTTATTGGATTCCTAGATTCCCTCCTTTCGCAGCAGGGTCGGATCGTCTAGGTTCCAAGAGTTACATCTAGTTACATAGATGTGATTTCTCCACAGGTTGCTCCACAGGCTGGGGAGAAGGGTGAAGAAGAAAGAGATGTTTAGCGCAGTGCATTTTTTGGGCGGTACTAGAAGAAAGGGGCGAGCCCAACTAACGGCGCGCCCAGATTTTCTTGGCGGGGGATCGTGAGTAAGTCATTCGCCCACCTTCATCTCCATACCGAGTACTCAATGCTCGATGGCGCAAGCAGAGTCTCTGATGTAGTTGCGGCAGCATTGGCCGATGGTCAGCCTGCCGTGGGCATCACAGACCACGGAAATATGTATGGCGTGCTACCCATGTACGAGGCGGCGCGTGACGCTGGAATCACGCCGGTGCTCGGAATGGAGGGCTACTTCGTTGCGACAAGCCGCTTCGAACGCCCAAAGCGTGCGGATCATGAGATGTATCACCTAACACTCCTTGCGGAGACAACGCAGGGATATAAAAACCTGATGAAGGTCTCTTCGCAGGCCTACCTAGACGGGTTCTATTACAAGCCTCGTACCGACTGGGAACTCCTTGAGCTCCATCACGAGGGAATCATCGCTAGCTCCGGGTGTCTCGGGGGTTTGGTGTGTCAGAAAATACTTGAGGGGGACGACGCCGGCGCTGAGGCAGCGGCCGTTCGATTCCAAGAAATCTATGGACGCGATTCCTTCTTCATCGAGATTCAAGACCATGGCCTAGATGAAGACTCGATCGTTACTCCGAAACTGCTACAGATCGCAGCTCGCATTGGTGCGCCGTTACTCGCAACTAATGACTCTCATTACACGAGGGCAGAGCATGCGGAGGCCCATGATGCCCTTCTCTGCGTCCAGACCGGCGCAAAGATCCACGAGACCAATCGCTTCAAGTTTGGTGCCGAGGAGTTCTACATAAAGAGCGCAGATGAGATGCGTACCCTTTTTGCGGATGTCCCTGAGGCCTGCGACAACACGCTATTGATTGCGGAGCGCGCCAACGTTGAGATCGAGTTCGGTAAGGCGGTTCTTCCGTCGTTCCCTGTTCCTGATGGGTATACCGAGGATTCCTATCTTCTTGAGTTGACACTTGCAGGGGCCAAGGAGCGCTACGGAGACAAGCCTGCGCCACATGTATTAGAGCGCATTGAATTTGAACTCGACGTCATACGCGACATGGGTTTCTCTGCATATTTTCTCGTCGTATGGGACCTAGTGCGATTTGCTCACGAATCTAATATCCGAGTTGGGCCGGGTCGCGGTAGTGCGGCTGGTTCCTGCGTTGCGTATTGCCTGCGCATCGTCGATATCGATCCGATTAGGTATGACCTACTCTTCGAGCGCTTCTTGAATCCAGGGCGAAAGCAGATGCCTGATATCGACATGGACTTCGACTCGCGTTACCGAGGCGACATGATTCGCTATGCGGCAGCGCGTTATGGAGGCGACCGTGTTGCCCAGATCATTACTTTCTCAACGATCAAGGCGCGAGCTGCGGTACGTGATGCCTCCAGGGTCCTTGATTATCCATATTTGCTCGGCGACAAAATCGCAAAACTCATCCCGCCACTTATTATGGGGCGCGACACTCCACTGCGCGCATGCTTCGAACTCGATCCGAAGTACACCGATGGATACAAGATGGCGTCTGAACTTCGAGATCTCTATGAAATAGATCCCGATGCGAAGCGAGTAATTGATGTCGCTAAAGGACTCGAAGGGCTCCGCCGCCAGGATGGGATTCATGCTGCGGCTGTCGTGATCACACGTGAGCCACTGATTGAGTATCTCCCTATTCAGCGCAAGCCAGAGCCTGGTGGTGGGCTCCAAGATGCGCCGATTGTTACTCAGTATGAGATGCACGGCGTCGAGGAACTTGGGCTACTCAAGATGGACTTCTTGGGGCTCAGAAACCTAGATGTGATGGAGATCACGCGCGACCTCCTAGAGGCTCGTACCGGTGTCCGGCCGGATATCGACAACATCCCGTTGGATGATCCAAAGACCTTTGACCTGCTTCGCAAAGGCGACACGATTGGTGTATTCCAATTAGAGGGTGGCCCAATGCGTGCCCTTATTCGCTCACTTGCTCCCTCGATGTTCGAGGATATCTGCGCTCTAGTTGCGCTTTATAGGCCTGGCCCAATGGGCGCCAACATGCACACTGCCTATGCAGATAGAAAGAATGGCCGGAAGCCAGTTGAGTTTGACCACGCTGACCTTGAAGAGATTCTCGCGCCAACGTATGGGTTGATGATCTATCAAGAGCAGTTGATGCGTGTCTCTCAGCGCCTCGCTGGATACTCCCTCGCTGAAGCCGACAACCTCCGTAAAGCGACCGGGAAGAAGGACCGCGAACTTATCGCTAAAGAGCGAGCCAAGTTCGTTGATGGATGTGAGACCGAGGGATACGGACGCGAGTTTGGCGAGCGCATGTTCGACATCATTGAGCCATTTGCCGACTACTCATTCAACAAATCTCACTCTGTTGGTTATGGGTTCGTGGCGTATCAAACAGCCTTCCTAAAAGCCAACTACACCAACGAGTACCTCGCTGCGCTGCTCACGACGGTGAAGGGCGATAAGGACAAGAGTGCGATCTACCTAAATGAGTGTCGCCAGCTCAAAATTCCTGTATTGGTCCCGGATGTAAATCACTCCGCTATGGATTTCTCGGTCTCCGATGAATCAATTCGCTTTGGGCTCTCTGCAGTGAGAAACGTCGGCGAGGGAGTTGTTGGGCTAATTATTGAGGCTCGCGAGCAGGGAGGCCACTTCGTTGATTTTTATGACTTCTGCGAGCGAGTCGAACCAGCGGCGCTGAACAAACGAACAATTGAGTCGCTTGCTAAGGCAGGGGCTTTTGATGCTCTTGGGCACTCGCGTCAGGGACTCGGCCTCGTCTCAGATCAAATCATTGACCAGGCTGTTATCCGTCGCAAAGAACGCGATGCAGGGATCATGAGTCTCTTCGGTGACTCGGTCGTAGAGTCCGATGGCTCCTCCGACTTCAATCGCATGCCAATCCCCGATGGTGAGTACTCGAAGACGCAGCTTCTCGCGTTCGAGAAAGAGATGCTTGGCCTATACGTGAGCGATCACCCTCTCATGGGGGCGCAGAGTGCCTTGTCGCGCTTCACCGACTCGACCCTCTCGGAGCTCAAAGAGGGTCGAGAGGGCGACATGCGCACAGTCGGTGGAGTAGTCACTGCTCTGAACCGAAAGCACACAAAACGAGGCGACCTGATGGCTACCTTCGTCCTAGAGGATCTTGCATCCGCTGTTGAGGTCTTTGTCTTCCCGAAGACGATGGCGCAGTACGGATCGCTCCTCGAGGAGGACGCCATCATCTGCGTCAAAGGGCGCCTCGACATGCGTGAGGACCAAGCGAAAATTATCTCCATGGAGATCATGCGCCCTGAGCTGATGATCGATGGAGGGCCCCCGCTGCGGATCAAGATCAAGCCTCACCAGTTAGACGAGGCGAAGTCCCGGATGCTTACTGAGATTCTGAATCAGCACCCGGGAGAGAGCCCTGTATTTCTTCACTTAGACCAGCCATCCAAGACCACAGTGATGCGCCTTGGGGATGAATTTTTGGTGGATGCCCGCAATGGGCTATTCGCCGAATTGCGAGTTTTGCTCGGCGCCGACTGCATCATCTAGCGGGCCCTGATCCTCGACCAAATGCCGGGTTTCGCGTAAGGCCCCTCCCGCGTGCCACACTTCCGCGGTGCGAATAGGAATCTTGGGAGCAACTGGACCAGCCGGGCGTGGCCTCGCCGCGCGCTTGGCTGATGTAGGGCATGAGGTAATAGCCGGGTCGCGAGAGAAGGCTAAGGCCGAGGCAGCCGTAGCTGAGTTGACTGAGAAGTGGGGCGAGAGAGTTGCGCGCATCACTCCAGGAGACAACTCGGATGCGTGTAACGCTGACGTAGTTGTGCTTGCTGTTAACGCCGACGCAGCCCTCGACACCTGTCGTAACTTCGCTGAAGAACTACAGGGTCGAATCGTTGTATCGATGGCGAATCACCTTCAACGTAATGGCAACGAGTTCAATGCGATACTCCCGCCTCATGGTTCAATTGCTAAAGAGATTCAAGTTCTGCTTTGGAAATCCCAAGTCGTTACCGCTTTTCACCTTGTCCCTGCAGCCGAGTTCGGCAGGCTCGATGAAGCCATGGAGAGTGATGTTGTTGCCTGCGGTGACGATGACGACGCTCGAAATACGTTGATGGAGATAATTCGCACCATCCCCGACTTACGCGCATTCGATGGTGGATCGCTGGAGAATGCAGTGGGCATGGAGACCTTCGCCGCAGTGCTTCTTACGATAAATATTCGCCATAAGGTGCGCGCCGGGCTTCGCCTGAGCGGCGTATAGGCGTCAGCGCAATGGCACTACGCCTCTGGGATACAGCATCTAGAGACTTTAAGCATTTTGAGCCAGGCCCGATCGTCACTATGTACGTCTGCGGGATTACCCCTTATGACTCAACCCACCTTGGGCACGCGGCGACTTACCTCACCTACGACCTGTTGATTAGGCGCCTTGAGGATCTCGGTCACGAAGTGCGCATGGTGAGGAACGTCACCGACGTCGATGACTCGATTCTCCCAAAGGCACGAGAGCTTGGTATCCCATACCTCGAGTTAGCAGAGGCCGAGCTGACGCGATTCCGACGCGATATGCGCCAACTAGGGATGAGGCCCGCTTACGCAGAACCGCGTGCTACGGAGACGATTGACCGCATTATTGAGTTGGTGGAGCAGCTGCTCGACTCCGGTCATGCCTACCTAACTGCCGGTACCGCTTACTTTGATGTATCTACTGCTCCAAACTTTGGAGAACTCTCTCATTACCCTCGAGATCAGATGCTGCGCCTTGCACGTGCGCGCGGTGGTAACCCGGACGACCCGCACCGCAGAGACCCGCTCGACTTTGTGCTTTGGCAGCCGAGTCTCGCCGACGAGCCAGCGTGGCGCGCCCCATTTGGCGTGGGTAGACCTGGTTGGCATATCGAGTGCTCTGCAATGGCCACGCAGGAACTCGGGGAGACGATCGACCTCCACGGTGGGGGAACGGATCTGATCTTTCCTCACCACGAGTGCGAGATCGCCCAGAGTGAGGCCATCACAGGGAAGCCTTTCGTTAAGCACTGGCTCCACTCGGCGATGGTTGCCTATGAGGGCGAGAAGATGAGTAAGTCGCTTGGAAACCTTGTATTCGTCTCCGATCTCCTTGAGCATGCCGATCCTCGTGCTATTCGCTTAGCCCTAATGCACCATCACTACCGCTCCGGGTTTGAGTGGCATGACACAGGCATTCAAGACGGAACGGCATTGCTCCACCGTCTGCTTGCCGCAGCGCAAGCATCCGGAAACCCCGACCCTGCTCCGTTCGGAGAGCGTGTTCGCGAAGCCCTAGATAACGATCTCGATGCCCCTGCCGCACTCGAGGCCTTAGATGACCTTGCTTCAGCGATTCTCTCAGACGGATCTGAGGGTAGCGACTCGACCGCAGTGCAGGAGCTATGCAAATTGAGTGCCCTTATTGGGGTCGATCTCTCGACTCCATTCTCAATCGGCGCAGAACCACTCTAAGGCAGCGGCTCTGGCCGGTAACCTCTAGACCAATGAGCACTCAAGTAACGATCACCCTCCCAGACGGTTCAACCCGCGAGTTTGAGTCAGCTACCACCGGCGCGCAAATAGCCGCGTCTATTGGGTCCCGCTTAGCGAAGGCTGCAGTCGCCGCGAAGGTGGACGGCGAGGTTCTCGACCTCAGTGCTTCGATCTCTGCAGATGCAAGCGTGGCGATTATTACTGGCGACTCCGACGAGGGGCGCGAAGTGCTTCGTCACAGCACCTCGCATGTTCTCGCTCAAGCAGTCTTCGACCTATTTCCAGGTGCCAAGTACGCAATCGGCCCTGCAATTGCAGATGGCTTCTACTACGACTTTGACTTACCAGATTCTCAGCACTTCACCGAGGATGATCTTGTGAAGATCGAGAAGCGCATGCGCGAGATCGTAAAAGCAGACCAACCATTTGTGCGCGAGGAGTATGCGTTTGCTGATGGTTTAGAACTCTTCAAAGATCAACCCTACAAACGCGAGATCATCGAGAACGTCTCAGCAGGGTCCTCCGGCGTGGCCACTTCCGGTGATGACGCGAAGTTAGATGCCGGAGAGGTGGCGCAGGGCGGAGTCGTTGGTATCTACCGCAACATCGCTGCAGATGGATCAACCGCGTACTTAGACCTGTGTCGCGGTCCACACGTCCCCTCAACCTCGCGCCTGGGGTCTTTTAAGCTGATGAAGGTTGCCGGTGCTTACTGGCGAGGTAGCGAGAAGCGACCGATGCTTCAGCGCATCTATGGAACTGCTTGGGAGTCCAAGTCTGCACTTGAGGAGCACCTGACGCGTTTGGCCGAGGCCGAGCGCCGTGACCATCGAAAACTCGGGGCGGAGCTCGACCTCTTCTCGTTCCCAGAGGAGCTCGGCTCAGGGCTGGCTGTTTGGCACCCGCGCGGTGCTGCGATTCGTCGTGTGATGGAGGATTTTTCCCGAGTTGAGCACGACGCTGCCGGGTACGAACTCGTATTCACGCCGCACATTGCTAAGTCTGTGCTCTGGGAGACGAGCGGTCACCTCGATTTCTATGCGGATGGCATGTATCCGCCGATGGAGCTTGAGGGCGCTACCTATTACCCCAAGCCTATGAACTGTCCGTTCCATGTGCTCATCTTCAAGACCCACACGCACTCCTATCGTGATCTCCCGCTTCGTTTCTTCGAGCTTGGAACTGTTTATCGATTTGAGAAGTCAGGTGTGCTCCATGGCCTCCTGCGAACCCGTGGGTTTACGCAAGACGACAGTCATATTTTCTGCACGCGCGAGCAGATCGTGCCGGAGCTGAGTTCGCTTCTCGAGTTCGTAACAAGGTTCTTGCGTGCTTTTGGATTCCACGACTTCGAGGCCGATATCTCGACTCGGCCAGAGGGTAAGTCCGTCGGTAGTGATGAAGACTGGGATCTCGCAACCGCAGCACTATTTGAGGCTGTAGAGGCGTCAGGCGTTCCGTATCAAGTAGCGGAGGGCGATGGAGCTTTCTATGGACCGAAGATCGACATTCATATTCGTGACGCAATCGGACGCCGCTGGCAGCTCTCTACGCTTCAGGTTGACTTCCAATTGCCGCAGCGTTTTGATGTTGAGTACGTAGGGGCAGATAACGAGCGCCACCGACCAATCATGATTCACCGTGCACTATTTGGATCTATTGA
>CAMDSG010000050.1 GCA_945907055.1 Bifidobacterium breve
TAGATGTTGCCTAACTCGCCGAGCCCGAAGAGGGCAGCAGCATGGTCGGTATCACGAAATACATAGGAGGTTGTCTGGTAGATCGGAACGGCGCGAGCGCCCGTGGTTGGATCCGGTGCGGTACCTGCGTGAATCTGTCGAGTCTCAAATCCCCAGTCGGCCATTGTGTTCTCCTATTTCGTTTGTTTGGTTTGGTAAGCGGTTTCTTAGAGTCGATCTTGCCCTCAAAGGGTCCAATAACCGTACGGGGCAATTCCCGACCCGTCAAGTCGGATTTAGCCCCTCGCGCCGAATATCGTCCCAGACAACCAAAACTGCTTCCCGAGGCCTACGGTCAGGCCATCTCGGGGAATCGCGACGAGAGCGGAGGGTTTGAGGTAAATGACAAATCACAACTCGGTGAGTCAGCATGATTTTGCTGGCCTCCCCTTCGTGGACGATGACGCGACTCTTGCTCGCCACATTGCGGATCTAAGTGTCCCAACACTGATGCTCTCGATGGTCCACATGGCCGGCGACATGTCAGTGCTCGATGGCTTACCGCTCCCTGCCGGTATTTATCTCAATGAAGTGCAGGGCTTCATGAGTGATGAGGATCAGCAGTTAGTGCGCGACCGGGCTCTAACGGTGATTAGCAACTACCGCGACGGCGGCTGCGTACTCCCAGGTTCGTTGAGTGCAGATTTGATACACGAGATGATGAACCTGCTTGTTGTACAAGAGGTGCCAGATGAGTATGTGCCTCTTCTTCTCGAAGAGTTAGGCCTAGATGCGCCGGATTCTCGTGAGGTCGCACTTGAGGGCATAAGTGCAGATAAGCGGAGTGCTTTCAATGTTGTTGTCATAGGCGCTGGGATGTCTGGAATCCTCGCAGCACAGCGTTTAGAGCATGCTGGATTCTCTTACACGGTGATCGAGAAGAACGCTGGAGTCGGTGGCACATGGTACGAGAACCGTTACCCCGGTGCGCGTGTTGATGTAGGGAACCATTTCTATTGTTACTCGTTTGCTCCGCGCGATGATTGGAGTGAATTTTTTGCTCGTCAACCTGAGTTGCAGAGTTATTTTGAAGACTGTGCCCATGAGTTTGAGATCTACAGGAATATTCGTTTTGAGACCGAGGTAGTTAGCGCAGCGTGGTCAGAGACTGATGCGCAGTGGCGCGTGCTTATTCGCAAGGTTGATGGCACAACGGAGAGCATTTATGCGCAGAGCGTTATCAGCGCAGTCGGGCAACTCAATCGAGCCAAACTCCCAGAGATTGATGGGCGAGAATCCTTCGCAGGCCTCGCAATGCACTCAGCTGGATGGGTAGATGGAACAGACCTAGCCGGCAAGCGTGTCGCTGTAATCGGAACAGGCGCCAGTGCGTTTCAGATTGTGCCAACGATTGCACCAGAGGTTGATTCGCTTAGCGTGTTTCAGCGATCTGCTCCGTGGATGTTTCCGAACCCGCACTATCACGACGCTGTAGGTGAGGGTGTTGCATGGGCGATGCGTCATCTTCCCTATTACGGTCGCTGGTATCGCATGTTGATTTTCTGGCCTGCATGCGATGGTGGATTACCCGCTATGAAGGTAGACCCGGAGTGGCCGCATCAAGATCGTGCGGTAAGTGCGATCAACGATGCTGCGCGGGATTTCTTCACGCAGTGGATGGTTGAGCAGGTTGGGGGAGACGCCGAACTAGCCGCAAAGATTGTTCCGGATTACGTCTGCCTCGGTAAGCGCACTCTGCAAGATAACGGGAGTTGGCTAGGCGCGCTCACTCGCCCGAATGTCGATCTGATTACTAATTCGATTGATCGAATCGTGCCGGATGGGGTTGTCACTGTTGATGGCACACTCCATGAGGTTGATGTGATTATCTACGCAACAGGGTTTCACGCCAACCGCTATCTATGGCCGATGGAGATCATTGGGCGAGATGGCGCTGTGCTTGGAGAGCAATGGGGTGATGAACCAACCGCATATCTCGGTATCACAATCCCCAATTTTCCAAACCTCTTCTGCGTCTATGGCCCGGGCACAAACCTTGCCCATGGCGGGAGCCTCTTCTTCCACTCAGAGTGCCAGGTGCGCTACATCATGGAGTGCCTTGAGATGCTCCTGGAATCCGAGAAGAGTTCTATCGAATGCACGACTTTGGCCCACGATGAATACAACGAGCGCTTACAGTCCGAACTCGAGACGATGATTTGGGCGCACCCATCGATTCGCAATAGTTGGTATCGAAACGACTCCGGGAGTATCTACATACTCTCGCCCTGGCGACTCGTCGATTACTGGAGCTGGACGCGCAAGCCCGATGCAGATGCGTTTATTCTCGGCTAGTTGGAACGCTCGCGTATTACAGTGAAAGTTATGGCAGAGGCTGCGAACGAATTAGCGGGTCGCTCCTCGGTAGAGCATGCGAGTGGAGAGTCGCGAAAGGAAACGGGGCTGTTGTTTCCTCGGCGGAGAGATGCGCTTCTTGGCGGGGTTGTCATCTTGGGGGGCGCTGCACTGATTGGTGCATTAGATACAAGTGGCGGGAGAATACTCTGCCCATTTCGTTTAGCCACCGGCCTTGACTGCCCATTCTGCGGAGGCACGCGTGCGACTCACTCATTCTTGAACGCGGAGATAGGGCGCGCTATTGATCACAATGTTCTTGTTGCATTGTTATTGCCGGTGGCCTTGCTAATTGGCTTGTTGTTACTTTGGCGCGGGACCATAGGTCGAGGTTGGCGTCTCCCGATGCCAAGCCGCAATGTATGGATAGCGTTCGGCTTGATTACCGGCATCTTCTGGGTGCTGCGCAATCTCCCGATGTTTTCATGGCTTGGGAGTACTTGAGTTAGGAGGGCCTCATGGTCGTGAGGCCCGCGAGAAGGGCGGCCCCTAGAGGCCGCCCCAACTCCTGTCTGTTTTTCCTAATGCATTAACGCCTATTTAAATGTCTCTAAATTGCTGCGACAGGTTGGCCGTTGAGTGTGCGGTATGCATAAGCAATCGCCACCGAGGTCATCGGGTAGGTAAATAGCAATCCGATACCGCAGAGCAGGGCGCCAACAATATTGACCAAGGTTAGAAGAACCATTAGACCAAGTACTGCTCCAAAGTTGCCCTTCACGATCTCGAATGATCGCTTGATTGCGCCTACAGCGTCACCATCGCGGGCGTCAATTACTGCATAACCAGCAAAGGCGAAGAGCACCGCCGCTATGAGTCCGGGAATTATGCAGACCAGGAGCCCAATCCCGATAGCGAGACCAACCAAGATGGCCTGCACAATGTAAGGACCAAGTTGATCAGTCTCCGTAAGTTGACTCAACTCAGGTGTTCCGCCATCGGTTACACGAAGCGCTGCACGGATTAATCCCATTGCGAGGATGAGGCTCACTACCGATGTGGCGATGGAGAGGAGCAAGGCGATGACGCCTTCCCCTCCGGAGAACCCAACCTGAAGCACTACCTGCGCCAAAAGAATGACAAGAGCCATAAGTACAAGCGGCCCGAGGTTCTTCACCGTGGCACTCCAGGCGTAAGAGATCGCTGCGCCTGGAGAGAATGCACCCCCAGACGACATTGCTCCGGGCGGTGGAGGAGGTGGAGGAGGGTCGAAGCCTGGAGGCGGTGGGGGCGGTGGAATCTGCGACATGTTGATCTCCTGAGGCCCAGCGGGTGCCGGTCGATGGAGAGCCTAGGGACTACGTGGCCACAGAGCGCGGACTAGCAACCTCGCCTCGTGTGGGTTTAGAGGGTGCGGATAATGGCGGCGTCGCCCTGACGTCTCTATTGCAGGTCGCCGCCTCTTTTTGGTTTAGAGGGTGCGGATAATGGCGGCGTCGCCCTGACCGCCACCACCACAGAGGGCTGCGGCACCGACTCCGCCACCACGGCGCTTGAGTTCGTTGATGAGAGTCATCACGACACGCGCGCCGGACATACCAACAGGGTGGCCGAGTGCAATTGCGCCACCATTTACGTTTACAACCTCATCCGTGATCCCAAGGTCCTTCATGCTTGCAAGGCCAACAGCGGCGAATGCCTCGTTGAGCTCAAAGAGGTCAATCGCAGAGAGCGGGAGGTTTGCTGCATCAAGTGCACGCTTGATGGCGCGTGATGGCTGGGTGAGTAGCGATGGGTCTGGCCCTGCAACCATTCCGTATCCGATCAACTCTGCAATAGGGTTAAGCCCAAGCTCATCGGCCTTAGCGCGACTCATCACAACAATGGCTGCACCACCATCGGAGATCTGCGAAGCATTTGCAGCGGTGATGGTTCCGTCCTTTGTAAACGCCGGGCGCATGCCTGCGAGCGTCTCAATGGTGGTACCGGGGCGCACACCCTCATCGGTCTCGACCATCACCGGGTCTCCCTTGCGCTGCGGGATCGCAACCGGGACAATCTCGTCAGTAAATTTGCCGTCCTTCTGTGCAGCGGCAGCGCGCTCATGACTGTTCGCAGCCATCTGGTCCTGAGCCTCGCGTGTGATTCCACCGAACTGTCCGCAGTACATGTCGGTTCCTTCACCCATGTGGACCGCGTCGAACGCGCACCACAGAGCGTCATGAATGAGAGAGTCAACGAGCTCGCCATTCCCCATTCGGTAACCAGCGCGCGCCTTGGGGAGCAAGTATGGCGCGTTGGTCATGGACTCCATTCCACCTGCAACAACAATCTCTGCATCGCCTGACTGAATCATCTGGTCTGCAAGGTAGAGAGCATTTATCCCAGAGAGGCAGACCTTGTTGACAGTCATTGAGGGAACGCTCAAAGGAATTCCCGCTCCACTTGCTGCTTGGCGTGCGGTCATCTGACCTGCTCCGGCCTGAAGCACTTGACCCATGAGCACGTAATCGACATTGTCTGCACTCACTCCACCACGCTCAAGCGCTGCACGAATCGCTAGAGCGCCGAGCTCGGCGCCACTAAATCCAGCGAGCGCTCCAGAGAACTTGCCGATAGGGGTACGGGCGGTCGAGACAATTACAGAACCGGTCATTGGATTCTCCGAGTGGTTTGTGGATGTTGAACAAGAGCGAATCGTATCCCTGAGACCTGCGGTCGCGCCTATGGCAAGCCCGAGACCGAAGTCCCCGTGTGTGAGACTTTTAGCTCACTCGGCTGGCTTGGGTGGAGCCGAACCCTTTTGAGCCGGTACGGTAAAGGCCCATGACAAGCCAAATTGATGCCATCCGTACCGCAATCCTCGAGGGTGCACCCGCTGAGGACATTGCGAATCTCCCAATACCTGAGTCGACTCGCGCCGCTGTGATTCTTGCGGAGGAGCAGGAGATGTTCGCAGGCATGGCATCAGAGGACAAAGACCCGCGCCAGTCGGTCCATATCCAAGATGTCGCTCTACCCGAGATCGCACCTGATGAGGCAGTGATTGCTGTGATGGCAACTTCAATCAACTTCAATACTGTGTGGACCTCAATCTTCGAGCCTGTCTCAACTTTTGGTTTTCTAAAGCGCCTAGGCAAAGAGAGTGCTTTGGGAGCGCGCCACGATCAGCCGTTCCATGTAATGGGTTCGGATGCTTCGGGGGTAGTGCTACGAGTTGGCTCCGCTGTTCGTAACTGGAAGCCAGGCGATCGTGTAACTGTTCACTGCAACCATGTCGACGACCAAGACCCAACTAGCCACGAAGACTCCATGCTCTCAAGCAATCAGCGCATCTGGGGATTCGAGACAAACTTTGGTGGGCTGGCGGATCTATCGATTGTTAAGGCAAATCAGTTGATGCCGAAGCCCGAGCACCTCACATGGGAGGAGTCTGCGGTCAATGCTCTCTGTAACTCAACCTCTTATCGCATGATTGTTAGTAAAAACGGTGCAGGGATGACCCAGGGTCAGTCTGTGTTGATCTGGGGCGCAACCGGTGGAATTGGAGCATATGCAACTCAGTATGTGCTCAACGGCGGAGGTATACCTGTAGGAGTTGTCTCGTCTCCAGAGCGTGCAGCGTTGTTGAACGAGATGGGCTGTGAGGCTGTCATTGACCGTCGCGCCGAGGACTACAAGTTTTGGAAGGATGACAACACTCAAGATCAGAAAGAGTGGTTGCGACTCGGCAAAAAAATTCGATCACTAGTTGGGCGCGATGTCGACATTGTTTTTGAGCACCCAGGGCGCCAGACGATGGGGGCATCTGTATTCGTCGCGAAGCGCGGTGGAACAATTATCACTTGTGCTGCAACATCAGGTTTCATGATTGAGTATGACAATCGTTATCTCTGGATGAATCTAAAGACTCTCAAGGGTTGTCACTTCGCTAACTACCGTGAGGCTTACGAGGCCAACCGTCTTGTCTGTGAAGGCAAGATTCACCCAACCCTCTCGCGTGTGCTCACTCTTGAGCAGACCGCAGAGGCGGCGCTTATGGTTCACCGCAATGAGGTTGAGGGCAAGGTTGGGGTGCTTGCTCTGGCTCCTGCCGAGGGTCTCGGCGTAACCAACCCGGAGATGCGTGAGCGCCTCTTGCCCCAGATCACCCTGTATCGCCGCTTCAACGCTTGAGGAGACAGAAATGCCATTTACTGAGATTGACCATGTAGCTATAGCGGTACGCGATCTCGAGGCCGCTATTGCTTATTACCGCGACACTTTCGGGGCAGAGGTAGAGCACCGCGAGTTTGTCGAGTCCGATGGGGTTGAGGAGGCGCTTCTTAAAGTCGCCGACTCATACATTCAGCTCCTTACCCCAACCCGCCCCGACTCCCCGCTGGCCAAGGCACTTGAGAAGCGCGGAGAGGGCATCCATCACGTCGGGTATCGCGTAGATGACGTGGCCGCGGCTCTTGAGCAGGTAAAGGCACAGGGGCATATGGTGATAGATGCGGCCCCGAGGCCCGGGAGTAGAGGCACAACCGTGGCATTTCTCCACCCTAAGACGGCCTTTGGAACCCTTATAGAGCTAGTACAGGAATAATCGTTTAAGTATTCCGTCGCGTCGTTGGGGCTAAGCATGTGCGCTGACCGGTAACCTCCGCATCTATGGCTGCAAAGAAAACTAAATCAACCGAGGCAGCGGTCTCTGCCGCACCTCCAAAGTCCCCGAGCCCGGTGAGTCCCGCTAATCCGATAGAGGCTCGTATTGAGCAACTAGCAGCACTGCGCGAAGCAGCCATGCATGCTGGTAGCCCCGCCTCCGTTGAGCGCCAGCATGCACGAGGCAAGCTAACTGCGCGTGAGCGCCTTGACCTGTTGCTTGACCCAGAATCATTCGTTGAACTCGACATGCTTGCGCGGCATCGCGCACACGGTTTTGGAATTGAGAACACGCGACCACTCACCGATGGCGTTGTAACCGGATGGGGGACAATCGACGGTCGTAAAGTATTTGTCTTTTCTCAAGACTTCACAGTCTTTGGTGGAGCGCTTGGCGAAGTATTCGCGGAGAAGATTCACAAGGTTATGGACCTAGCCGAGTCCGTAGGCGCGCCGATGATTGGTATCAATGATGGTGCAGGTGCGCGAATTCAAGAGGGTGTTGTTTCACTTGCCTCCTACGGAGGGATCTTCCATCGAAATGTTAAGGCCTCTGGTGTAATCCCACAGATCAGCGTGATTATGGGGCCATGTGCTGGTGGTGCTGTGTACTCGCCGGCAATGACTGACTTCATCTTTATGGTGAAGGGAACCTCCAACATGTTCATCACTGGGCCCGATGTCGTTAAATCGGTGACCGGTGAAGAAGTTACACAGGAGGAACTCGGTGGTGCACTTACCCACGCCACTAAATCTGGAGTCGCAAATATTGTCTGCGAAGATGAGGTTGCATGCCTCGCACAGGTTCGTTACCTAATGTCGTTTCTGCCTGCTAATAACCTTGAAGACGCTCCATACTTCGAGCCCGATGACGATCCAATGCGTGACTGTGATGCACTCCTCGGATTAATCCCAGATGCACCGAACAAGCCTTATGACATGAAGAAAGTGATCGCCGACATTGTTGACGACGGCGAGTTCTTCGAGATCAATGCCCTTTGGGCGATGAACATTGTCTGTGGGTATGCACGCATCGGCGGGATGGTCGTGGGGATAGTTGGTAACCAGCCTCAAGTGCTTGCTGGATGTCTAGACATTGACGCATCTGAGAAGGCTGCGCGCTTTGTCCGCACGTGTGATGCATTCAACATTCCGCTCGTAACTTTCGTTGACGTCCCAGGTTTCTTGCCAGGCACGGAGCAGGAGTACGGCGGAATTATTCGTCACGGTGCGAAACTCCTTTATGCATACTGTGAAGCCACTGTGCCGCGTATCCAGATCATCACGCGCAAGGGTTACGGCGGCGCTTATGTCGTAATGAACTCCAAATCGATTGGTGCCGACCTCGCGTACGCTTGGCCATCCGCAGAGATTGCTGTGATGGGGGCGCAGGGCGCAGTCAATATCATCTTCCGTAAGGAGATCGCTGAGGCAGGCGAGAAGGGTGCCGAGCGCACTACTGAACTCATTGAGGAGTACACAGAGCGCTTTGCCAACCCATATAACGCAGCAGAGCGTGGTTATGTAGATGACGTGATTGAGCCTCGCGAGACTCGCAGAGTTCTTGTACGGGCATTAGAGATGCTGCGCACAAAGAAGGAGCAACTTCCACAGCGCAAGCACGGGAATGTGCCGCTTTGAGCCCACGTGCAATTCTTGGGATCGACGATGCTGCCTCGCCAGAGGAGGTCGCTGCAGTGCTCGCCACTATTGCTGTGATCGATCAGCAGTTAGCCGCGGGGGTTGAGGAAAAGGCTGCACCAGCACTCTCGCAGTGGGTCGTTATGTCGCGACTCTCTGGCCGCAGATCTGCAATGCAGCGCGGCGCCTACAGACTCTCTGGGCGCCTCCCACGAAGGTCGCACGCCTAATGACTGAGATTATTTTTCCTGAGGTAATGAGTGTAAGTACCGATAGCGTGGTTGTCACCTTCAACACTAAGGGCGACGAGCGTGTTGCTACTCGAGTAGGGAACGCCGAGGTTGTAACTACCGGCCCCCAGCACATTGCTTGTTTGACAGGGCTTGAACCCGGTACTTATGTTGAGATCGAGGTCGAGGGCGCGCGTCCATCGGATGATCCCCAGTTCCCGTCCTCGGTGCGCACTCTCGAACGACCTGCTGGAGAGCTGCTTGCATCGATAGCAACTGTTAATGATGTGCATTTCGGTGAGACAGTCTGCGGTCGAATCCACACCGCATCAGATGAAGAGATGGGTGCGGTAACCGGTCGTGAAGGCGAGGAGCCCTATCCCGAGAAGATGAATCGCGCAGCCATATCTGAGATAACTGCATTTGATGGTGATGCAGTGATTGTGAAGGGCGACCTCACCAATGCGGGAACCTGGGAGGAGTACCAGCAGTTCCTCGATGCGTATGGGCAACTAGGTGACCGGATGCATCACACGCGTGGGAACCACGACGCAATGCTTGACTCCACGATGGCGCTCAACGGGGCGCCGTTCGCAGTGGTTGTTAACGGCGTTACATTTGCAGTGATTGACACAGTTCGCCCTGGGACCGAGGTTGGGCAGATCACGCGTGACCAGATTGCATGGATTGATGACTGCGCTGCCAATACCAGCGGCGCAGTATTCGTCTTTGGGCATCACAACCTATGGGACCTAGATTCTGAGGAGCGGAGTACTAACTACTTCGGTATCAATCCAGATGACAGTGAGGCGTTCGGAGCGGTAGTTGCGCAGCGCGAAAATATCGTTGGCTACTTTGCAGGCCATACCCACAGACATCGTGTGCGCCGCTCGACCAAGGCGCGCAGTATTCCCTTTGTAGAGGTTGGATCAACGAAGGATTACCCAGGAGTCTGGGGCGAGTACCAGATTTATGAAGGCGGGTATACGCAGGTATCGCATCGCTTTGGTGCGCGAGATGCAATGGATTGGGCTGAGCGGACACGCTTTATTTACGCTGGCCTCTACCGTGACTACTCGCTTGGTCTCCTAGAGCATCGCTCTTTTACTCAGATTTATTGAGGGTACGTTTACCGGAGGACTCCGATCTTGCAGGCACTTGAAGGTTTACGCGTCGTAGACATGGCTACGGTCCTCGCCGGCCCGGCCGCAGGAAAATACCTCGCTGATTTCGGTGCGGATGTCATAAAGATTGAGGCCCCCGAAGGCGACGGTACGCGCCGTATGGGGTGGATGCCCCCAGATGGCGGTGACGCATACATGTGGCAGATCGTTGGGCGCGGTAAGCGCTCGGTAGTTGCAGACCTCAAGACAGAGGATGGTCTGGAGCTGCTGCTGAGGCTCGTTGATGACGCAGATGTTCTCATTGAGAATTTCCGCCCGGGGACGATGGAGCGTTTAGGGCTTGACCCCACCGAGTTGCTCAAGCGCAATCCTCGTTTGGTGATTCTTCGAGTGAGTGGCTTTGGTCAAACAGGGCCTTATCGATCGCGACCCGGTTTTGCTTCGATTGCAGAGGCCATGAGTGGTTTCGCATCTTTAAGCGGTGAGCCAGATGGCGCGCCACTCTTGCCACCGATTGCGCTTACCGATGAGGTCACGGGAATCGTCGGAGCGTTCTCAATCATGGTTGCGCTGCGCCATCGTGACGCTACCGGTGAGGGTCAAGTTGTAGATGTAAATCTCTTGGAGTC
>CAMDSG010000051.1 GCA_945907055.1 Bifidobacterium breve
TGCAGCGATCAGGGATGAGAGATCGCGCAGGTCGCCATCGATCATCTCAATTGCTGGGTTCTCCTCTAAGACCATCTCGGCCTTCGGGTTGGCCTGACCACGAATGAGTCCGAAGACTTGGTATCCGTTCTCCACTAGGAGTTTGGATAGGTGCCTTCCGTCTTGGCCAGTGATTCCAGTTACCAGTGCGCGCTTCATGTAACTCCTCGTTACGTTTGTGCCAAGCAGATTTGGAAATCGCTGTTTTAGCGTCCCGAAGGATACACCGCATCTCTAGATACTTCGGCGAGTCCATTCGGGGTCTAATTGCATCAGGAACTCGGCGCAGCGTTGCTCTTCATCGGTCTCGCCAATGGCCCCAGCGCTGCGGCGCAGCCCGTCTACGGCCCGCAAAAATCCACGGTTTGTATGCTCGCTCCAGCGAACCCATCCAGAGCCTCGCCACCCCGATTGACGCAGGCGGTCAAGGCCGCGGTGGTACCCGACTCGATAGCAGGCGTATGCCTCGACATCGTCACGGGCTAGATCGCCGAGCGTCGCCCAAGCCTCGAGGTTTCGTGGCCACTGGGCTACTACATCTGAGACGAGGTCTCGACGAGAGGCTGGTGGTGCAGCGAGTGCGTGAGAAAGCGCATTTGAGGCCTCGGGCTCCTCAGGGGCGAGCCGGGTCTCAGGGGGGCCATTTGGGTTGAGGCTGATTGGTTGATCGGTCATATGGCACACGCTACGTGCATTTCTCACCACAATCCTCATACAACGTGGCTTTTGATGATTGGAGCCTGAAAGATCCCGAGCGGGCGAGCATGTGGTTTTGTCGTGCTCCACCGGTACGATTAGATCGTGAGCAAATCCGAGGTGAGTAAGAGTTCCGAGAAGACCGCGCACTCAACCCCGACGACGCGCCTCGTGCTCGTTCGCCATGCAGTTACTCCCCAGACTGGTCCGCTTCTCTCAGGGCGCAAGCCCGGGATCGATCTATCTGATGAAGGGCGCGCCCAGGCGAAGGCTGTCGGTATTCGTCTCGCACCTCCTGTAAGGATCGATCGAATATTTGCGAGCCCGATTGAGCGCACTCAGCAGACTGCCCAAGCAATTGCAGAGCACCACAATCTCGAGGTAGTGACCCTTGATGGTGTAATCGAGGCCGAGTACGGCGACTGGACCGGCGGTGCTATCGCGGAGCTGGCGCGTACAGATCTCTGGAGGGTTGTTCAGACGGCACCATCGCGTGCGCGCTTCCCCAATGGTGAGGGCATAGCGGAGATGCAGGCGCGCATGGTCGCCGCTCTTGATGAGTTGATTACAAATCACGCGGGAGAGAATATTGTCGTGGTCTCGCATGCAGACCCGATCAAGTCCGCTATTGCGCATTACACCGGAATGCACCTAGATCTATTCCAGCGGGTCGTGGTATCGCCCGCGTCAGTGACTGTCTTCGAGTTCGGTGGATACGGTGGATCCCTAGTGAAACTTAACGAGACCGGGAGCCTCTCCGAGCTCGTTGCTCAACCTAAGGGCGAAGATTCATGAGCGACGACAAGACAATTGAGTTTGAGGAGACGGAGTCGCTCGCAGCCGGTGCGATTGGGCGCCCCGGGGAGAGGGTCTTCTACGTGCAGGCAGAGCAGCGCGGTATGAAGATAACAATCTTGGTCGAGAAACAGCAGGTTGCGATGCTCGCTTCAGAGTCAGGTGCATTCTTGGATCGCCTAGCGGATGAGTTCCCTGAGGGAGGCAAGGACACTGCATGGCCCCTCCCGCGCTCCATAGTCGAGGAGCCTGCGGTTCCACTATTTAGAGCGCGCACAATTGGGATCGGTTATGAACCTGATCGCCAACGCGTATTGATTGAGCTCCAGGAAAATTTCCCTGATGAAGACGAGGAACTCGAAGAGCCCGAGGGTTTTATAGTTCGTATTTATGCAACTAGAGCGCAGGTGCGCGCT
This sequence comes from Bifidobacterium breve, assembly GCA_945907055.1. Lineage (GTDB taxonomy): Bacteria > Actinomycetota > Acidimicrobiia > IMCC26256 > IMCC26256 > IMCC26256. The sequence continues at coordinate 1,947 of CAMDSG010000051.1, forward strand.
ATGTCTGTATTCGGTGCTGCAGCGGTTGGCCAAGGGCGACCCCCATGCCCGCTCTGCACCTTCCCAATGGATCTCGACAGTCATATCTGCCCGCGTTGGAATTGAGCAGCGAGACTCCCGAAGCGAATAATCCTGTCGATAGTAGCGACGGTGAAGATCGCGATACCGAGGTAGTGCGCCTCGGGGAGCTCGATGTATTGGGGCGAATGGCTTGGTCCTCCAATGCCACACTCTTGGTCAATGCATCGCTTGAAGGCATAGAGACCAGAGCTATTTACAAGCCAATCCAGGGAGAGCGTGGCCTCTGGGATTTTCCAGACGGGACGCTTGCCGGGCGCGAAGTATCTGCTTTTGAAGTATCTGAAGCACTTGGTTGGGGAGTAATTCCGTACACAGTTCTGCGCGACGGCCCCTACGGGATGGGGATGGTTCAGCGATTTGTCGACCATGATCCAGACAATCACTTCTTTACTCTTCGTGATCGCTACGCAGATGAGTTTCGTAGGTTCGCCGTCTTAGATGTTCTAGTAAACAACACTGATCGCAAGGGTGGTCACTGCTTAGAGGAGAAGGGGACGGGTCGGGTATTTGGTATCGACCACGGACTTACCTTTCACCAAGAGTGGAAACTTAGAACCGTGATCTGGGATTTTGCTGGCGAGGAGATTCCAGATGAGTTGCTTCTTGACGTGGAGAGGGTCGTTGATGACCTATCTAAGAGAGGTGAACTATTCGAGCGAATCCGCGATTTGATCTCGCCCTTAGAGATTGCAGCAATGCGCGAACGCGCAGATGAGATATTGGAGGAGGGGACCTTTCCGATTCCGGATGAGGATTACCACTCTGTGCCATGGCCTCTTATTTAGGGCCTCTTAGTTAGCGCCTCTCATTTAGGGCCTGTTATTTAGTAAGCAATCCCGTTACTGCTGCAAGTGGATCACGAAAGAACTGTGATCGTGCCATTACTAAGTGAGCACCAGCACCCCGGGCTGCTTCGAGGCTCTCAGTATCTACATGAGACCCAAACCCAAGAATCTTTGCGTTCGGCTCTGCCTCTGCGATGGCTTCAATCGCATCTGCATTTCGTGCAAGATCGACGATCACTACGTCAGCCCCAGCGCAGCCATCCGCTCCAGAAGGGAACTTCACACCAGTTATTGAACCCTGGATCTTCGATCTATCCATAAGGTCGCGAACCAAAGCGGCGACGACTAAAGATTCAGCTACAGATGCATCTACCATGTCGCCTCGGCGTCATCTCGCTGCTCTTCGCTGACTGACTTGGATCCCATTGTGAGTTCGGCTGCGAATACAGCAAGTATTGCTGGGATGATGAAACCGGGTCTCCCGGTTGTCTCGGCCGCTAACGTGACTGCAGCGAGTGGGACCCTGTATCCCGCTCCAAGGAACGCCGCCGCGCCCACGACTGCGAAGAGTGTGTCATCGGCGCGTCCAACCAACCCGCCAGCAAGTCGACCCGTTAGTGCACCTGCGGCTAATAGTGGCATGAACAACCCCCCCACTCCGCCTCCGCTGAGGGTCACTGCATTGGCTGCAATTCGTAGTACGAGCATTCCGGCTACTGCGCCTAGTGCGTGTGTTGGATCAGCCGCCCACTCAATTGCCAGAGTGCCGGTACCGAGGATGACCCCGTCTTCCGCGATCGTCGAGGCAAGCAGAACAATTCCGAAGAGCAGCAAGCTTGCTACCGGGAGACGCAATGAGAGTGGGTACTTCTTCACGACTCGCTTGGCGAGGCGAATCAAGATTGCGAAGAGGTGCGCAACTGCTCCAGCGGCGATTCCAAGAGCGAGAGCGAGGAGCAAATCCCTCCAATCAATATTCACATTTCCAATGAGGGGGAAGAGGCGAGAGGGCCCCTCAATCCGGACGTTGACTAGGTAACCAGCGAATGAAGCAACCAATATCGGTGCTGGATTGTGGCGACCGAGGCGGCCTCTGAACGGTACCTCGAGAGCAAAGATCGCACCTGTTAGAGGAGTTTGGAAAAGGGTGGCAACCCCTGCAGCTGCGCCCGCAACCATCAGCATCTTGGCGTCAGGGCGTTTTATAAAACGCCCTAATCGAGTCTCTGCGAGAGCACCGATTCCAGCGCCTGCATAGAGGGCTACTGCCGCGATGCCTAGTGCTCCACCCATGCCGACGGTTGCAACTGCTCCTAGCAACCTCCCTGGTACAGGCTGTAGATCAAGCTGAGAATCAGGTTCGTGAATGTTGCGGATATACGCATCAGCAATTACTGGCGTGGTTCGTCGACCGATGAAGCGAAGGCAGAGAGTCGCGAGTACGAGCCCCACTGCGGGTGCCGCTGCCATAGCTAATAAGGGGAGGCTCTGAACTCGAGCAAGCATCTGCGTAAGGGTTAACTGCTGGATACCTGTGACGACAAGACCGGTTACTACTCCAACCCCGGCAGCCAAGAGCATTGGGACGATGCGAAGATCGCTACTTGGCAGCCGTTCTGGTACAGGCGACTCAGACATGGATGCCCTGTTCAGTTGGGGATTGGATTTTCAGGGTAGCGAGATTGAACTTCGTAGTGAGTGTTACTTCACCAGAAGACGAGGGGCTGCTACTGCTGTCTCGGGCCAACGCTTGCGCGACTTCTTGGCGAGTTTATGCATGAGTTCTATTGCTCCAGGGTCGTCGTCTCCCGGGCGCACCTCGATCAAGCCTGCTGCTAGAAGACCATCCATAATCTCGCGACCGATATCAGTGCGAATGATCGTGAGGGTCCAGTCGTTGAACGCTCCGATTCCGCCGGTTGAGATATCCGCATGCTCTGCTGCGAAGTCGGGGCACTGCTTGCATCCTTCACGCGTCCACTCGTGGCACTCCTTGAGAGGAACCTCGTGGTAGTCGCCGTTCTTCATCCAGATCTGGAAAACACCTTTGATGTTCATCTTGCGCATGTCTTCGCGCTTTAGTCCGTACTTAGCCTCGAAGAGTTCCTCGAAGATCGCATCATCAAATGTCTTAGAGCAGAGTAAGCCGATGTTGAGAGAGAGGCGACGTGCAACCTTTCCGGCCTTGCGCTGCTTCATTATCGGCGGTACCGAAGATTGGCAAGACATACCAACTAAAGCGATCTTCTCTGCGCCAGACTCAACTGCATCGTTGTATGCGAGCGTGTTAGCCGAGTAGGTATATCGGCTCCCTGCCGAGGCGATTATGTCCTCGCGGGTGCGAGCGACCCCGGGGCGCGCCTTCCAAGTAGATCCGTCGCCCTCTAGGTAGGAGACGAGGGCTGCATCGATGATTCCCTTGTCGAGGCAGTACAGAAGGATGGCCGAGACGAGACCTCCGTCTTGACCAACCTCATGGATAATTTTATCTGAGGCCCTTGCAAGCACGATGTCTTTGTACATACCCGAGACCTCTTCAGGCTCGCGCTCGCGACCAAAGAGGAATTGGTCGATATCGGTCTCCCAATCGCGAAAACGTGGGCATGCGCGTGTGCATGATGTGCAGCCTTTGTCGCCGTGGGAGCAGTCTGATGCCCCACCGAAGTCCTCGGTCTGGAAAGGTTTGTAACGGCCGGAGGAGTCGTCGTAGTCGAGCACGTCATGTGGGCATGCAATTACGCAGCCAGCGCAGCCAGTGCAGAGACCAGAGGTCACTACTTCATCGTAGAGGTGTTTCCATTGAAATTTTTCAGGGGCCATAGTTGGAGAGTCTGACACGCTGCGCGCCGAATTTCTATCTTCGGGCCCTAGGGTTTTTGGAATAGATGCGCTGCGGGCCAGAAGGGCGTTCCGCTGCTAATTGTGGGATAATCAAAGGGCGATTTTAGGGCCGCAATTCGGGCCGATTTGGAGATCCTTTATGAGTACCACTTCAGTTCAACTCGGGAGAATCCCTGAGCCGCAAGGCGATCGAATGGACCTCTCCATTGAGGGCATGACCTGCGGGGCCTGCGCTGCGAGCGTGGAGCGCGGCCTCAGCGCGGTCTCCGGTGTCGCTTCGGCCCATGTCAATTTTGCGACCGAGAGAGCAACAGTAATTTTTGATCCCACTCGCGCCGACCGCGAGGTGTTTGTTGCTGCAGTAGTGGCAGCTGGTTACAGAGTCTCGGCTCCTTCACAACCCGGCGAGACAGTGAAGCCGCCAGACGCTTCAGTCACTCCTCGATTGCTTGTCAGCGTCATCCTCACTCTCCCTCTAGTGCTGCTGTCGATGGTGCCTCCGCTTCAATTTGATGGATGGGGATGGCTTGCCTTAGTCCTCGCCACACCTGTGTGGGCCTGGTGCGCCTGGCCGTTCCACACCGCAGCAATCCGTAGTCTCCGACATCGGGCAGCGACAATGGACACCCTTGTATCGCTCGGGATTACAGCTGCGTGGCTCTGGTCAGTAGTCGCGCTACTGCAGGGCGGCGGAGACGCTCCGATGAACGGGATGTCGCATAGCGGTAGCGAGCCATCTCTCTACTTCGAGACCGGTGCAGTCATCGTGACACTTGTTGTACTCGGACGGTGGTTTGAGCGCAGGGCTCGCAACCGTGCCGGAGACTCCTTACGCGCGCTCTTCGCATTAGGGGCGCATACCGCGAACCTAGAGGATGGCTCCGAGATACCGATCGAGGACCTCCAAGTAGGGGATCGCTTTGTGGTGCGCCCTGGAGAACGCGTAGCCACAGATGGAGTCGTTGTCGAGGGCGCATCAGCGCTAGATGTGTCGATGCTTACCGGCGAGCCAATCCCTGTAGAGGTTGGGGTAGGCGACTCGGTAGTCGGGGCAACCATAAATACAACTGGCAGGCTCGTGGTGCGCGCTACTCATGTTGGCTCTGATACTGCACTCGCGCAGATAGCGCGCTTAGTTGAGGAGGCACAGGGATCAAAGGCAGAGATTCAGAGGCTTGCTGATCGCGTATCTGGAGTATTCGTTCCAATTGTTTTGCTTATTTCTGTCGCGACTCTTTTGGGGTGGTTGCTATTGGGAGGCTCATCTAATGAAGCCTTTACTGCAGCGGTCGCCGTTTTAATCATCGCCTGCCCGTGTGCACTTGGCCTTGCAACCCCTACTGCGATCATGGTTGGAACCGGTCGCGGTGCAGAGCTTGGGATTCTTATCAAGGGCGGAGAGGTGCTCGAGCGCACGCGTGAAATCGATACGGCAATTCTCGACAAGACCGGCACGATTACCACTGGAAAGATGCGGCTCGTATCCGTCTCCACTATCAGCCGATTACCCGACGAGAGGGAGCAATCCAGGGCAAACGATGAGTTGCTGCGGCTAGCTGCTTCGCTTGAGGCAGCTAGTGAGCATCCAATCGCACGAGCGATTACTAATGCTGCGCGCGAAAAGGGTATTGAACTCACCACCCCGACTGATTTCCTAAATGAGGCTGGGGTAGGCGTCGTTGGGAAGATCGATGGCAAGGAAATAAGGGTTGGTCGAGCAGAGTGGTGCGGGGGGTTCAGCGGGGGACTTGATGACGTGATTAGTGACGCCGAGACGCGCGGCGCTTCAATTATTTATCTCGGTTGGGAGAGCGAGGTTCAGGGCGCGTTAGTCGTCTCTGACACGGTCAAGGAGACGGCAGTCGCTGCAGTCGATGCACTAAAACGCCTTGGAATTTCCGTCGTAATGGTGACCGGAGATAGTGAGGCCGCGGCGCAATGGGTTGCCAAATCAGTGGGCATCGAGAGCGTGATTGCAGGTGTACTGCCAGCGGGCAAAGCTGAGGTTGTTCGTACGCTTCAAAATGATGGCCACACAGTCGCTGTTATCGGGGATGGGATCAACGATGCCCCAGCACTCGCTCAGGCCGATCTTGGAATTGCGATTGGCACAGGGGCAGATGTTGCTCTCGAGGCAAGCGACCTAACTCTCGTCTCAGGTGATCCACGCGGCGCTGCCGATGCGATCGAGTTATCGCGCAGGACTCTCTCAACAATTAAGGCCAACCTCTTCTGGGCTTTCGCTTATAACGCCGCCGCTATCCCACTCGCCGCTGCAGGAATTCTCAACCCGGCAATAGCGGCCGCAACTATGGCGTTCTCAAGTGTTTTTGTGGTCTCAAACTCTCTACGCCTCCGCAGGTTCAAGCCACTTAGGTAGAGCGCCATAAAACTTCTGTGGAATTACACAGCGGGCACTGCACGACCGGCCGATTAGAGGCCTACTTTGAGTTGATCCAGTCTTCAACAATTTTTTGCTGCGCCTCGGCGAGTTCGCGAAGGCTGCCGATAATGGCGTTCTCGACGCGAGCCCCGACGAGAAGGACCTTGACCTTGATCATGCCTTTTACTATCCGCGTGCACGCTTTGCCATCATCACTCGGCTCCACGCGGGCGGTGTAGCGGCCCTGAAGTAAGTCTGAGTAGTGATCAGGGCGTATCTCAAAGCGAGATAAGCCTGCAGCGAGGTCGTGCTCGCCCATCTCAACCCAGGTGAGTTTTGTTGGATCTATAACTCTGCGAACGGCGGAGGAGAGCTCGGCCTCAAATCGATACCGCACACTTTGCCTAATCCGGTCGCCGCTGCGCTCTGTTGAGAGGACCGTTGCCTCTGCGAGAAGCGGTAGCTCAGTCATCTGCTGGAGGAGATCCGGGTCGACTAATGCAGCAGCCACTGCATCCCCGGATTGGGAAAACCGCTGTTCAAGTGTGAAATCCACATTTAGAGAATAGGTTGCGCGGGGAGCCAGCGTGTTCCAACTACCTGCATCTGTGCTCTAGCCTTGGGACTCCATGAAGATTGCCGACGCACTCAAGGCTGGGCCTTGCTATTCATTTGAGTTCTTCCCCCCGCGCAGCGAGGAGGCCGAACGCAACCTCGCCATAGCGATTCGCGAGCTTGCCCCCCTTGCCCCCGCATATGTATCTGTCACCTATGGCGCTGGCGGCTCTACACGGGACCGCACACACGACTTAGTGGTTGAGATCCTGCGCGATACGGGAATAACCCCAATGGCGCACCTCACCTGTGCATGCCACTCACGGCAAGAACTTGTAGATGTAGTTACCCGTTATCGAGACGCGGGGATTGAGAACATTCTTGCTCTCGGCGGCGATCCGCCTGCAGACTCAGATCAGCCGCCCGGCGAGTTGAAGTATGCAAGCGAACTCGTCGACTTGATTAGAGGTGTAGGCGACTTCTCAATTGGTGTGGCTGCTCACCCAGAGCCTCATCCGCATAGCCCAAGCATCGAGGAGGATCGCCGACGAACTGCGGAGAAACTCTCGAAAGCAGATTTTGCCGTGACGCAGTTCTTCTTCGATGCTCGCCATTACTTTGATCTTGTTGAGTCGCTGCACGCACTTGGTGTTGATAAGCCTGTGATCGCAGGAATAATGCCCGCTACTTCGATGCGTTCAATTACTCGAATGTCTGAGTTACAGGGGAGTGAATTCCCAAGAGAACTTGCGGCAAAGTTAGAGGCTGCAGAGCCCGACGGCCCGGAGGCAGTTCATCGCGTTGGTGTTGAGGAGGCGACGCGGCTATGTCGCGAGCTTCTAGACCGAGGGGCACCCGGCCTACATTTCTTCACGCTCAATCGCTCGATGGCAACGCGAGAAATATACGAAGCCTTGGGTTTGTAGACAGAGAATCCCCGCCGCGTGCAACAAACATGGCTCGAGATAGTTGGGAAAACGGAGTCCTCGCGAGATCGGGGGCCCTTGCGGACCCCCGAGTCGATGGCGGAGGGGGTGGGATTTGAACCCACGGTGACTTGCGCCACAATGGTTTTCGAGACCATCCGATTCGGCCGCTCTCGCACCCCTCCAAGTTTGTTGATTCTAGTTTGTGGGTCAGCCCCGACGTTTAGCGAAGTAGTTCGTCAACAGTAGGGCGCCCTCCGCGGCATGAATACCGCTAACAACTTGAACCTCATGGTTTAGGCGTGGGTCGCATGACAGGTTGTAGAGCGTCCCCATCGCTCCCGCCTTGGGGTCGGCTGCTCCAAATACAACCAAGCCGATTCTTGAGTTGATACAAGCACCCGCACACATTGGGCATGGCTCGAGTGTGACAACTAGCGCGTATTCATTTAGTCGCCACGAGCCGATCGCAATCGATGCATCGCGCAGGGCAAGTATCTCTGCATGTGCGGTGGTGTCCTGCGTCAGCTCGCGTTCGTTGTGGCGCGATGCGATTACTTGGCCCGTCTCGATATTGACAACTATCGCCCCAACTGGAACATCGCCATGAGCAATAGCCGCTTCAGCCTCTAGGAGAGCTAGGTCCATCCACGACTGCAGAGTCTCTATAGAGGGGCCAGTGGCGTCGATGCTCATGAGCGGGAAGCGTAGGGCGCGACTACCTAGTACTAGTGATGGCGGAGGGGGTGGGATTCGAACCCACGGAGCTTGCGCTCACACGCTTTCCAAGCGTGCCGATTCGGCCGCTCTCGCACCCCTCCCGGGGACGCAGATGGTACAGGGCGCAGAGGCTGATACGGTGGCCGGGCGGACCGTGCTAGG
>CAMDSG010000052.1 GCA_945907055.1 Bifidobacterium breve
TTGGCATTGATGGAAGTTCGAATCTCTGGGTATTTGGCGGTGATCTCCTCTGCCCGATAACCAGCTACAAATGTGACATCAAGGTTCTCGAGGGACCTAAATCCTTGAAGTAACCAATCAAGTACACGGGAGTCTTTATCGATGCTCACGAGCGCAGTCGGCGCTCCACCCCGGGATCCTCGACCAGCTCCCAGAATAATTGCTGCTGGGCCTCGGGATACTGCTTCTGCTGACGCCACGCCCCAAACGCTAGCGGGTAAAAGTGCCGGTAAAACTCATGTAGGATCTCTTTGCTCCGAGGAAGTGTTAGGTGGCTTTTCTCGAATCCACGGGGCTCTGAAAATGAGAGGGTTGGAATTATGAATTTTGGTTATCTAGACGCAGGGACAGGGAGCGTGGTGATATCCGCTATAGCGGGGATCTTCGCAGCTGGATTTGTTGCCATCAAGGTCGGGATTGGCCGATTTGGGTCGAAATTTAAGTCCAAGGGTCAAGATAAAAACTGAGTGCTCCGGGGTGCATTCTCTCAAGATAAGTGGGAGAGTAGAAACACTTTCGATTTAGTTGAGCAATGATTTTAGTGACCATGGAGCAGTAGATGAGCAGATTCCCGTTTCCACACCCTTACGGCTGGTTTCAGGTTGCATACCCAGATGATCTCGAGCCCGGAGGCGTAAAAGCACTTCAATATTGGAGTGCCGAGCTCGTTCTCTGGCGAGATGAGGCGGGGGAGTATCACCTACAGGATGCCTTCTGCCCTCACCTCGGGGCACATTTAGGTAAGGGAGGCCACGTCTCTGATGGTGCGATTACCTGCCCATTCCACGGCTGGCGTTTTGATGGCGGCGGCACGTGCCTAGAGATTCCATACTCAGAGAAAGTCAATCGCAAAGCGCGCCTGCGTGCCTATCCGGTAGTAGTGCGCAATGGTTTTGTTCTTGCATGGCGACACCCAGACCCTGATGTTGCCCCGATGTGGGAAGTCGAGGAGATATCTGAGATCGGCGACGAAGGCTGGAGTGAGTACTACAGCTCCGAGTATGTGATCAAGACTGTCCCACAGGAAATGATGGAGAACAGTGCGGACCCCGCCCATTTCCTCTTTGTGCATGGTACTGAGACGGTTGCAGAGGTCGAGAAATACGACACCGATGGCCCGTGCTCTGTGATGCTCTCAAAGCAGTCATATGTAACCCCTCGGGGAACAACCTGGGGACGAATCGATGTCTATAACTACGGCCCTGGCTTCTCCAAGGTCTGGTTCTCGGGGATTGTTGATGCAATCAATATCGCAACAACTACTCCGATCGATGATGAGACCTGCGTGGTTCGCTTCAACTTCACAGTACGCAAATTTAAAGATGCGGCACTTACTTCAAGCGTTGCGTCGGCATTTGTGAAGGAGATCAATAAGCAGGTTGTTGAGGACACGCCGATTTGGGAGAACAAAACATTCCTACCGGTACCCGCACTTGCTGATACTGATGGGCCAATCTTGAAGTTCCGGAAGTGGTACTCCCAGTTCTACGCTGAGCCCATGCGCACTTCAAATTAGTGTGATTCGCTTCTCTCAATTGAGTTGATTGTTTTCTGAGGGGGAGTGCGTTATTCCTCGTAGAGAGCTTCGTCCATCATTTTCTCCGCTAGGAATCCTCCCTCTGGATCAAACCGGAAGTAACGAAAATCTTTTGTAAACTCAAGGTGCATATTCGAGGGGCCGATTCGGTTCTTCTCGATGCTGAAGATAAGTTGCCGATCGAATCCTGCGGACCTACTCGTGTTGTAAGTAAGAGCAACCTTGGAAATGGCCGTCGTCTTCTCATTGAGCATGATTGCAACATCGCATTCGTGAGCGAGTGACGAAGATCCGCGTAAATCTGCAAGCCTGAATCGTCGTCCAGCTATTCCAGCCTTGTCCCCTGCTGCAGTAGCGACCATGACTACTTGCTCGTTCATCGCAATGTCTTTTAGTGCCTCTGCGATTATGCCGGCTCGCTCATCGTCGCGAATGGCTCCCTTCACCGGCACTTTCTGCAGATAATCAACGAAGATGACACTTCCCTCGCCGGCCTCTGACGCAATCGCTTGGATTGCATCAAGATCGGTTGTGCGTCCGTTGGCGGGAATAAGGGTCAGGAGGCTTGAGTAGGTTCCCAGTCTCCGAAGTGCCTCCTGCGCAATTGGGTCATTCTCAATTCCGGAAGAATTGGTATCTTTCAAGATCGAGTCTCGCAATTCAGATATGGCGGCGTCTACTAGGTGCTGTTCATCCGAGCGTGCTGCGCTACGAACCTCAAGACTCAAGAGGCGTTCAAGCAACTCTCTTGGGCTGTGCTCGAAGCAAATGAATACAACTTTTCGGCCAGAGATTGCGAATGATCGCGCCCACTGAAGCGCAAGAATAGTTTTACCAATTCCGGGTCGCCCAGCAATTAGTGCAAGATGAGAGGTTCGTAATCCGCCGCCAAGAACCTCGTCGAGTGGATTGAATCCGGTTGGGGCTGCTTGATTACGAATATTTGAATCGCTTGACCGAGTCTCCTCGCTCAATAACTCTGCGACCGTGCGGGCGTTATTCCTATCGCTCATGATTGAGAAAACGCTTCGATAGCACGAATTGCGGCAGGCCCCGCTACAACTACGAATAGTGCCGGCAGAATAAATAGCACGGTTGGGAAGACGAGTTTAATCGGGAGTTTCATTGCCTGCTCTTCTGCATGCTGGCGACGCTTTAATCTGATTTCAGAGGACTGCACACGAAGAATTTGTGCAACTGGAATACCGAAACGTTCAGCCTGATTAAAGGTGTGAACAAATGTTCTTAAGTCCTTAACATTGGTCCTATCGAGGAGTCGCTCAAGCGAGATAGCGCGAGATGTGCCCAATTGAATATCTTGTAACGATCTTCCAAGTTCATCGGGTAGGGGGCCCGAGCCGGTTGCTGTCACCCGCTGCACTGCTCCATCGAATGAGAGCCCAGCCTCAACGCATACTGTTATTTGATCTAGAACATCGGCTAACTGTTTCTGGATTAACCCCTGGCGATCTGAACCCCTTGAGTGGAGTAGCAAGTCTGGTGCGAAGTACAGGATCGCAGCAATCGTTATAGAGGCGAGAATTACGAGACCAGTAGGACTCGAGAAAATTAAGAGAGCAGCGATGATGACCCCAATGCCACCGCAGAGCGCCTTTGTTGCATAGACGCGATCGGCAGGCCAAGTATCTTGGAGCCCTGCGAGTTGGATACGCCTCTCGAGACTTTCACGCATTCCTGAGGGGGTAATGCGCCGTCCTCGCTCTGCGAATTTAGCGTTTAGGGGGGAAATGACTCGTTGTGAAGCGGAGAGTGTCAGGCGGGTCTCACGCATATTTGTAGAAGGGTTAATTCCCATCGAAAGATTCTTAGCCGCCGCCTCTGAGGGAGATCGTGGCCCTGATAGGGCCCACCAGGCAAGAGGTATAGAGACTCCAATAGCGAGAGATGCAAAGATGACCAGCAGAGACATGATTGCTCCTAATACTCGACTCGAATAATTTTTTTGGTCCAAATACCACCAATTGTTAACAAGATGCATCCGCCAATGAGCAGCATAATTCCGGCCGTAGTATTAAATAATTCGCTTAGGTACCCGGGATTTACCAATTGGATAAAGAAGGCTGTTCCAAAGGGGAGCACGAATAGGACGATGGCAGACATACGACCTTCCGCACTTAAGGCCTCTACCTGGCGCCTCGCTGAGTTTCGATTCCTGATCGTCTCTGAGACTCTGTCAAGAATCTCGGCAAGATCGCCACCTACCGAACGATGAATCTGGATTGCCTGAACAACCCAGTGAAAATCGTCATTCGATACTCGGTTGGCTACTTCATTTAGGGAGTCATCAAGATCGCGCCCGAGCCGTGTCTCGACGATAATGCGCCCAAACTCCTCCGAGGTGGGGGACTCAGACTCACGTGCTACTGCGTCAATTGCTTGGAGAATGCTAAAGCCGGAGCGCAGACTGCCTGCGAGGAGCGGCAGAGTCTGCTCCAACTGATCCGAGAATGCTTCCTGGCGCTTCCTAGCGCGTCGGTTGAGCCTGAGTTGCATGAACACCGCTGTTGCAATCGCTAGGCAGATCGCTATGAAAAAATCACCTATTGCAAAACCTATGAAGAAGGCAAGGAATGAGAAACCAATAGCGGTCAAGACGTATTCACCCGGTCTCATCTCGATCCCGGCTTGCTCTAAGGATTTGTCGAGGCCGGCGGAGCGCTTGTTTTTCTTGAGGGTCTTCTCGGCGAGGACCGTGGCGGATTGGCGTAGATCGGAGATGAGAGTTTTTGGCGATCGGTGGGGCATGAATCGTTTTCCGGCACCAGAGAGCTGGCTTCTACTTGGCTTGCTGCGCATCGCAATTGCTGTGATGATACCGAGCCCAATCGCCACAAAGATTGCTCCTACAGCGATTGCTGCACTGGAGTTCAGGAAACCTCCAGAATCGTTGGCGACGCTCCCATCTGGGGTTGTGGGCTCAGGGAGGGCCAGCCTTGCTCCCTCCTCTGATGGCGAGAGCGGGAGAGTCAGGCGCGTCTCACCAGAACCTAAGACCTCGTTAGCGTCCCGAGCTTGCACCACTAAACGAGTTGAGCCTGCACCCTTTGAGATGAAACTAATTCGGAATTGAGAGGAGAGTTGGCTTCCTATAGTCGAGAAGATGCTGGCCAACTCATTAGGTGCGCCAGAGTTCACGACCCTTCCCCCTGATGCTGCAGCGAAAGCTGCTGGCGCCGTGATATCCGAATCGGCTGTGCTCAGCACAACTCCATAAACAAGTGCACCTGATTCGGATGTGATTCTCGCTGCCTCTTCGGTGGTCGCCTGGCTAACGGTGTCCTGACCATCGGAAAGCAAAACAATCGTACGCCGATTTTCCGTAAAACTACGGCTAGCGAGGATGACAGCGTCGTTAAGAGATGTCTCTCCTGAAGCAACAAGCGAGTCGATAGCGGTCTTGGTGGCTGCACGATTTGTTGTAAAACCGCTCGCTACGTACGGAACATTGCCGAATCCGATTACTTCGACGGCTGCATCCTCCGGTAACCGGTCAACCAGTTGTTTAGCAGCAGATTTAGCACCTGCTAATCCCGAGCCTGCCATGCTTCCAGATGTGTCGATTGTTAATGCAATCTGCATTGGATCGGATGGAACGTTTACCACAGTTGCAGTCCGAGGAGTGCCGCTCTCTAGTACCCGAAATTTTGAGTCCTGGTTCAAAGTAACCGACTCTGGAACTGAGACTGATAGTACGACTAGCGGAGCTCGTGAAGTATCCGAGCCCACAATCTCGATTGGCAATGGGGAGGGTGCAGCGAACGCTTCGGTCACCACCACCGAGGTTGAGAGAGCGAGAGCGGAAGCAAGGATTATCATCGATGCGCGGACTCCGCTTAGATGTCTCAAACGCATTACTTCAACTCCTAAATCCAGTTGCGTCATTGAAAATCGCATCTGAGACGCTTAGTCCTTGTTCGCGAAGGCGCTCTAAGAACTTAGGCCTCAGGCCAGTTGAAATCGGCGAACCTAGGAATACTCCATCTTTATCTAATCCAGCGCTGTAGTCGAAGGTAAATAAGTCAGTGAGAGTAATCACATCACCCTCTAGACCGTTGACTTCCACCATCTGTGTTACTCGACGGGTTCCGTCACGGAGACGACTTATGTGCACGATCAAATCAACAGCCGATGCGGCTTGGTCCCGTATCGCTCTGATCGGCAGATCTACCCCGGCCATCAGAACCATCGTCTCGAGCCTTGAGAGAGCGTCTCGAGGCGAGTTGGCATGCAGTGTTGAGAGAGACCCCTCATGCCCTGTGTTCATCGCTTGGAGCATGTCGAGGGCTTCAGCACCACGAACCTCTCCGACGATAATTCTGTCGGGTCGCATTCGAAGCGCATTTTTCACAAGATCGCGGATCACAACCTCTCCTCGCCCCTCGATGTTGGATGGGCGGCTCTCAAGTCGGACTACATGGCTATGGGTGAAGCGCAGTTCGGCTGCGTCCTCGATAGTGACGACGCGATCTCCGTCTGGAATACATGAAGAGAGAGCGTTTAGCAGAGTGGTCTTACCGGTACCTGTTCCGCCGGAGACGAGAATATTTAACTTCCCTTCGACGCAGATCGATAACAGATCTCTCAGCGCTGGAGTCATCGTTCCGAGCGAAACTAGGTCATCAAGATCGAATGCGCGTTGAGTAAATTTTCGAATCGTCAATACTGGTCCGTCAATGGAGATCGGCGGAAGGATTGCGTTAACACGACTTCCATCTTGGAGTCGAGCATCAACCATCGGTGAAGATTCATCAATACGCCTGCCTACACGAGACACAATTCGTTCAATGACTTGACGAAGATGGTCATCCGAGAGGTATCGAGTATCCGTGCGCTCGAGCTTGCCGTTTCGTTCAACGTAGATGCTGTTGATCCCGTTGACCATCACTTCTGTGACGCTTGGATCAGCGAGAAATTTCTCAATTGCGCCATAGCCAAGAACATCGTCACAAATCTCCGCCACGACACGCGCTCTTTCTTGCGGTGTCAGGGGAAGTTTTTCGGTGTCGATGATTCGTGCAAGCTCCTGAATGACATAACCATCAAGTTGCTCTTCACCGAGAGAGGAATCAAATAGGCGGGTACCTAGTCTCGCAAAAAGGGCGTCCTGGGCGCGTTGCTTGATGACTGCGAAGGGGTCTATCGATGCAGAATTTACTTGAGAGCGAATATTCTGTGAGTAAATGCCGTCATCCGACCCCTCGGTATTGGCTGTGCGAAGTCGATCCCCAAGACTCATCGCGTCTCCTTGCGTCTACGAAATCTAGTAATAGTTGCCTCAGTTGTCTGAGCTTGCTCACTCGGCGCCGCCGCTACAGGGCCACGCAGGAATAAGTTCGCTAGTTCTCCGTATGCACGAGCAACTGGGGAGCGTGGTGCTGACTCGAGTATTGGGGAGCCTTGGTTCATTGAGAGAGGCACGCTTCGAGATGACGGGATGGCGACATCAACCTCCATACCCACGGTGCCCTCGATGTCTCTAATCTCGAGCCCGACGCGAGCATCGGCCCTATTGAGAACAAAATACCGTCGTTGCGTTGTTAGCCCAATTATGTCGAAAGCCTCAATTTCCTTGCGCATACTGCGAGTGCTGGCGACATCAGTGCCGCATACGAGAATTAAATCTGTCGCCAACTCCATGGCGGTAAGTGTCGTCTCATCGAGACCCGCTGGAGTATCGAGAATAACGTAATCAAACTCTTGAGAGAGCACACGTATTACCCCTGCAATTGTCTCGTTGCTGATGTCGTCTGCATCGCCTGGAGTGTTCGGAGCGCAGAGCACAAAAAGGCCGCTCGGGTGTGGAGTTAATGTTGCCTTCACTGTTGTCGTATCAGCGTCTGCTCCTAGATGGCCTAGGTCAGTAAGAGTGCGATCGGGGAGTAGCCGCAATGCGTGCCCAACATCACCAAAGCGCACATCTAGATCCATTATTACAACGGAGCCTGGTTCTTGCTTCGCCATTCCAACGCCCATATTCGTTGCAATCGCTGTTTTGCCAGCACCGCCTTTTGGTGACACGACGGCAATCACCCGAGATTTACGTGCTGGGAGATTGGAGGGAGGATTCAAACTATTGCTTCGCCTCACAGCAGTATCTAGCGCCCTATCTATTACTTCGCTGATCTCTTCTGTGGAGGCGTCGGGGGAGAGAATATCGCGTACGCCTGCTCTGAGAGCATTTTGAAAGAGCGTCTGCTCGTAGGCAGTTACGAGTACGGCACAGATTTCTGGATTCTCGTTATCAAGTCGTTTCGCCAGCCCAAGTGCGAAATTCTCCGCAAGGCCGGGGCCGATCATCACTACTCGGGGTTGCGCCTCCTTGATCTCGCGCAGGGTTGCTTCTTGGTCGTACTCGATCAATCCATCGGGAGCACGCCTAATTTCGCCCGTTATATCGCCCTGGTAGGCCTCGCGTATTCGAGCTCTCCACTCTGTGTCGGCCGTTGCTAGAAAGAGCCCGGTCATTGGTAAACGCCGGAGCGTGTAACCGCACCTCCGCCAGCGTTCGGAGCAGTTCTCGGATCAGCGGCTAGCCAAATAGTTCCATGCTCTGCGGCATAGAGGAGTCGCGATATCTCCGAGGCTGGCATAGCAAGGGTTATGAGTATGTTCCCCTGGGGCGATGTACCGGGAAGATTTGGGTCCTCAGGGGAAGTCTGCTCGCTCGCTGCACTCGCCGGGTCTGCAACCTGCACGTTCGTGACCAGCACCTTCTGCATGATTATCCCTGTCTGCGTTGGCACTGATCCTTCGCTACCGAACGATGCAATTACTGCAACAGTAGATCCAGGGGTAAGGACTCCACCCACCGCACGATCTGCAGGGAGCGAGATCGTGGTGGTAAGTAAGTCGGTGGGTACCGCTACAGAGGCACCGGTTGCCTGGTATGCCGATGGGGTAGTAAATCGAGCGCGCACGAGTTGTTCGCCAGGGACGAGTACTGCTCCAGCGACCAGGCCTTTGATCTCACTCAGTTTTGTTATGGCGCCTGATGCGACAACGTTTTTAGGTATTTCTTTCTTTATTGCGCGATCGCCAATGTCGGCAGTAGGAGTCCCAGCGGGTATCTCATATCTAACGATGTATACCTTTACGACCTTCTGCCCCTCCGCAGCGCGTGAATCGGCACCATTGGCGTAAAGGATAACGATGATTGCCCCTACTAATGCAAGCAATACCGCTGCAATTAGTCCACCAATTCGTCTATTCATCAAGAGCTCCCTTCGAGCGCTTTATGCGGGAAATGCAGATCATGGATTAAGAATTTAACAACTGAGCGAGGTTGCGTCGCTGATGGTCTTGATGCCGATACTACATATTTGGTACGACGTTATATCTGAACTAAATCCGGTGTCGTAATAGGAAATAAACGTGAAGGTCATTTCGCGAAACGATCCATCAGGTAAGTCAACGGGTGGAGTAACAACGATTTCGTGAGTGTTGCTTACAGAGCAACCTGTAGTACTCGGCCACCCGTTATCAGCCGGATTGTTGTCGGTCGTAGGGTCAACTGGCGTTGCGCAGGCGGAGACATTCAAGGTGCCCGCAAGTGGGGGGCTAATTTCCCAAGTGACGTCAAAAGCTGTCTCGCCTGCGAGAACATCAACTGTGCAAGTTTTGACAATTACGCCGTTGGTCAGGGAATTGGTGTTATTCGAGCAGGCGTTCTGAGGTAAACCTGCAACTGAGGCATTTATAACGCTATCGGTGAACCCCGTCGTCCCTGGAGCAATCCTTAACTCAAGTTTAATCTTCCCATTGCTCGCAAAGTTGGAGAGCGCAACATTTGTTGTAAGGAGGATCTTGTTCCCTGAAAGCGAGGTAGTGGGCCAAGCTGCGCTGATTCTAAAGTTGGGTGTCGGCAGCGGAGGTTCAACCGAGACTAGGCATTTATCGGTCCTAGTTGAGCATGCAGCGCCTGCTCTGGGAAATGAATTGTTCTCGGCATTATTTTCGGCCCAAGCAGTCACGGCAGTTATCCTCGTTTTCAGGAAAAAAGTTCCATCCGAGGGTGGCGCAACAGTAAACGCGAAGGTTTTTGTTGCTGTTGGCTTAGCGTTCGTTGTGTTCAGAGTTCCTGCACAAGCGATAATAATGGTCGTGGTTCCAGTAGCGGTACAACCTGTGCCGCTAATATTCGAGGCTAGTAATCCTGCCCCGGCTTCAATCGTTGTAGTCAAAGTCACTGGGGTATCTTTATTTCCGGTGCACGCACCCTCGCGGTCAAAGAGCACGGTGGTTTCGTAGACAGTGGGTGGAGATGCGGGCAATTGAATTGAAGTCGGCCAGTTTGTGCCGGTAATCGAGAGGTCTCCGGAAGTGCAAGCGGCAGCCTTACGCAGCTTTGTTCTTTGCTGGTTACGCACCCGCTGTCGCGATGCGATGAGTTGGGCCTTTGGAGGACTTCGCCTCCGAGATGGGCCCGCAGCGATCCCCGAACAAAGATCCTCTCCTCTGGAACCTGT